>JABSRT010000025.1 GCA_013214945.1 Gammaproteobacteria bacterium | reverse complement strand
AGCTTCATCGCTACAAAGGATCTCTCTGGCTTTATTGCATGCTTTACCAATCTCATACTTAGCTTCTAACTTGTCTTGTGATTTTGGCGCATTAGCATCGCTGTAATGTGTGGTAGCTAAGTATTGTAAGATAGTTTCTTGTTGTTGTTCTAACGCTGAGCTCATTGAGTATACCTATTTTATAACACCTCATTATTGGGTGTCTTGACGAATTAAGCGCAGTGTACCTGACCAAAACAAAGAGTCTATAAATATGGCTGTTTGTTTGCATTAATTTCAATACGCGTAGCAATATTTACCTGGTAGAGACAGCTCAAATAGAGAACCTATTCGAAAACTGCTCAAAATTGAGGCTTAATCCCTAAACAACAAAAAGCCCGTTAAATCTTTCGATTTAACGGGCTTTTCTAAATAGTGGCGGTGCCAGATAAAGAGTGGATTTCAACCCTGCTTTAAGATTAGTGTTATTAATCGAAAATTTAATCTCTAAAAAGCAAAAAGCCGCTTATTCTTTCGAATAAGCGGCTCTTCTAAATGTGGCGGAGAGATAGGGATTTGAACCCTAGATGGGCTATAAACCCATGCCGGTTTTCAAGACCGGTGCATTCGACCACTCTGCCATCTCTCCACTGAAGTCGAAGCGCATAATAGGGACTTAACCGCCACTTGTAAAGCCTATAATCAATTAAAGCCACCTGACTGGTGTAAATGTAAACATTATGACTAATTAGTCTGCATTAACAATAAATTATGATGAGTGCTTTATACAAAAATACTAATCGGCAGCTGCGCGCCTAAGGTCGGTTACAACTTTGCCGCCTATTCCCCAGTTATCGGTATTGATTTCATCGATGACGACAACTGTAGTCGCTGGGTTTTTATTCAAGACATCAACTAACAGCTGAGTCACCCCTTGGATTAGTTCAGCTTTTTGCTGCGGTGTAACTTGTTCGTCAGTAATTTTAATATTTACGTAAGGCATAGTGCCCTCCTTTTAGAGTTGTGAATGTTTAAATTAGTGCGGTTTTATTGCCCCAGCGCTGATGCGCTAACCATGCCCCAAGGCTGACCAGCATTAATCCGCTGATTAATTCGATGGTGGCAACTTCATTAAACACCACAATGGCGCTTAAACCAGACAATAACGGGACTATCGCCATTGTGGTGCCCATGGCCGCAGGGCCAATCGCCTGAACGGCTTTAACATATAAAATCAATTGCACTATCGTAGCTAAAAACCCTTGATAAAAGGCTTGAATTGCAATGTCTTGCCATAATAGTAGTGACACTGATTTTGGTAAAAACAACAGATAAGCAGGAAGGTAAAGCGCGCAAGTAATCATCGCTAAACTTGCCGTAGCCTGCCACGGGGTGATGCCCCAACGTTTAATTAACACAGAAAACAGCGCCCAGAAAATGGCACCCGCCATTAAGTAAAAGTGCCCCATGGTTAAACCTGAGTTGAGCTGTAAGGTCGGTAAAAATAACACCAACACGCCCAGCGTAATAACACCCGTGCCAAACCACACCTGCTTGCTATGCTGCTCACCATTAATCAGCGTAGAAAACACCGTGATAAATAATGGAATTAAGCCAACTAACAATACTGCTGCTTCCGACGCAGAGGCTTGTTCAAAGCCTTTAAAAATACACAGCGCATAAGCCAAGCCGCCAATTAAGCTGCAAGCTATAAATTTTGGTTGCAGTAAATTAAAGCGAAATTTAAACCACCAAACGGGCAGTACAATAGTCGCGCAGGTAATGTACCGGATCGCTATCACGTCATAAGAACCAAGCTCACTAATACCGCCTAAACGTGATACCAAAATAAAGCCCGACCAAATAACCGCGGCTGCAACGGCGTAAATATATCCTCTGTTGAGTGTAATCATTAATAGTCATCCAAGGTAAATTTCAGCAGTTACCATACCTTGCTGACCCTTTCATTTATAGTGAATAATAGTGAACATTACATTCACTAAATGTGATAGTTTAATTTATGTCGAAATATTACGCGAGTTAGTGATGGAATTGTCCGATTTAAGAGTCTTTGTTGCGGTAGTTGATAACGGCGGCATTAGTCACGCTGCGGTTAAGCTAAATAGAGTGCCGTCTAATGTCACCGCGCGCATTAAGAAGTTAGAACGTACTTTGGGTAAAACGCTATTTTTACGCGACAAAAATCGACTGAGGATATCCCCTGCTGGCGAGATGTTGCTACCTTATGCCAAGCAGCTATTAACGTTAGCTCAAACCACGATTGATGAATTAACCGACACTACCCCCAAGGGGCAATTAAGAGTCGGCTCAATGGAAGCGGCAGCAGCGACCCGCTTAGTGGAACCTTTAATGCTATTTCATCGCCAATATCCGCAGGTTGAATTAGAAATAAAAACAGCGCCGACCAACGACTTAATTAACAAGGTATTAAGTGGTGAGCTTGACATGGCATTGGTGGCAGATCCTCCCAATGATAGCCGCTTAGCCAAGGTACCTGTCTTTAATGAAACCTTAGTGGTTGTTTCTGATTTAGCTCATCAACCAATCCGCAGTCCCAAAGATTTAGTCAGCAACCCAACTTTGCTAGGGTTTAGCACTAGCTGTGCTTATCGCACTCGATTGGCTGATTGGATCAAAAATGACGGTGACATTTGCAAGGTAATTGAAATAAATTCGTACCATACCCTACTTAGTTGCGTTGCTGCAGGCATGGGCATCGGCATTGTACCGGCAGCGCTAATCGACAATTATCCTTTCGCCAGCAGTATTCAACAACATCAGCTGCCTTGTGAATGGAAACATTCAACCAGCGCGTTTATTTGGCGAAAAGACAGTGTAAAGGCCAGTATAGAAGCCTTTTTAGACTGTGTGACCAAAGATATTTAATCGGCTCTGTTGTAATAGGGTGATGCCATTACAACAGTAGATTGGCTTAAATCATCGCTACTTCGGCTAGCGTTCTGGTGCCAATACCGGCAGAGTTCTACCTTAAATCTACCTCAGCGGACTATTATAGCAATTGCTGCTGCATTACCTAATACCTTACATTTAGGTAAGCACATGCCGCTCAAACTTGCTTGGTTAAATACTAACCGTGCCAATTAATCACCAACTTAGTGACGGTTTAGCGGTGTATCACCCATCAAATTAATACGGTTGTTTCGATTAACACCCTACTAAATGCATAATAAATATGAATTTAGGTGTTTTATTAGCCCACCACAGCTATCAATTATTGATTATTGGTCTAATCACCCATAATTACCGGGCCAGCAGTCAATCATCTCTTGATCATAGCTAGGGTTCTAGCTTAGTATTAAGATATCACTTTGTATTTATTACTAATAAATAAGGACCACAGATTGAACTCTATTCAGAAAGTTATGTCACTCGTTTTGTTGTACGTTCTGACAATATACAGCGCGGTTGCCCTAGCTAATGATAAAGATATGGATCAAGTCGTTTTACAATTAAAATTTGACCATCAATTTCAATTTGCGGGGTATTACGCGGCCAAACAACAAGGTTATTATCGCCAGGCTGGTCTCGAGGTCGATATTCGGCTGCCCAATGAAAAAGACAGTTCAGTTGAGCAGGTTGTTAATGGCACAGCTAACTTTGGTGTCGGTTCGAGCAGCTTACTGCTAAAGCGCAACAACGGCTTGCCGGTGGTCGTACTTGCCGTCATTTATCAGCATTCACCTTACGTATTAATGATGCCCAAAGGTGACAAGCTGGCTAATTTAAACAGCCTAGCTGATAAAAAAGTGATGATTTCAGCCCAAGGCGAAGAAATTATTGCTTTTTTGATGAAACATGGCTTGCCGATGGACGATATTGAATTTGTCGATCACAGTTTCGATCTCAACGATTTAACCAGTGGTAGAATCGGCGCGATGTCCGGTTATGTCACCAATCAAGTTCACACGCTTGAAAAGCAGGGCTATGAATATAGCGCCTACAATACACGTTCTGCGGGCATTGATTTTTATGGCGATAACATTTTCACCAGTGAACAAGAGATTTGGGAACACCCTGAGCGGGTTCAAAATTTTGTCACCGCAAGTTTAAAGGGCTGGCAATATGCGTTAAGCCATCCCAAAGAAATTGCCAAACTTATCAAATATTCTTACCATTCAAAAAAATCAATTGCTGATCTCGAAGCCGAAGCGTTTGAGATGGTTGACTTAATTCAACCACAGTTATTACAACTGGGCCACATGAGTGTGGAACGCTGGCAGCATATCGCTAATACTTACACCTCGCTTAATATGTTGCCCGCCGATTTCGATGTCAGTCCTTTTATTTATAGCCCGGATGATAATAAACTGTTAGCTGTTTATTTGGCGCTGGCTACGGTCTTTATATTACTGTTGGTTTTCTTGATTTATCACATTCACGGCTTGATGAAAGAGAAACAAATTGCGGTTGATGAAATGCGGTTTATGAATACCATTTTGAAAACCCAGCAACAAGCATCTGTCGATGGCATTATCACCTTCGATGCTAAAGGCGGCTTAGTTTCAACCAATAACCAATTAAAAAGACTGTGGCATTTATCTGATGAAACCATTCACAGTCAGTCTCCCTCGCGCATCACTTATGCGATGGTAAAACAAATAAAAAATCAAAATGAGTTTCTCCAAGTTGCACGTCATTTAAATAACAACACGACCGAGCAACACTTTTCTGAGATGACCTTAAACGATGGTCGGATATTTGAACGTTTCTCGGCCCCCATGATTGATGAGTTAAAGCAATTTCACGGCCGGTTCTGGAGTTTTAGGGACATTACCGAACGTAAACTGGCCGAAGATAAAATATGGCTCCAGGCAAATTTCGATCCGCTGACTGGCTTACCCAACCGTTTCATGCTTAAAGACAGATTAAACCTTGAAATTTTAAAGGCTCAGCGAACACATAATTTAATTGCGGTGTTATTTCTTGATTTAGACCGCTTTAAAGAAGTAAACGACACAATGGGCCACGAAGCTGGCGATCATTTATTAATTGAAACAGCCGAGCGACTCAAAAAATGTGTTCGAGAAGTCGACATGGTTGCTCGCCTTGGTGGTGATGAATTTACTATCGTGCTAAGTGAGCTGTCAGAGCCTCAAGCCATTGAGCGCATTGCTAATAATATTTTAACTTCGTTAGCGACCCCATTTAAACTAAATAATGAGCAAGTGTTTGTTACCACCAGCATTGGTATTGCTTTTAGCCCGAACGATGGCGATAACAGTGATCAATTATTAAAACACGCTGATCAGGCGATGTATCATGCAAAATCACTCGGTCGCAATAGTTTCCAGTATTTCACCCCGTCAATGCAAAAAAATGCGATAGCTCGAGTTGAGTTAATTAATCATTTAAGACAAGCGATTGAGTTAGATCAACTGTTTGTGGTCTACCAGCCTATTATTTGCTTTAGCACCATGAAAATTATCAAAGCTGAAGCACTTATCCGCTGGCAACACCCTGAAAAAGGCTTAATCAACCCAACTGAGTTTATTCCACTGGCTGAAGAAACCGGCTTAATTAATGGTATTGGCCAATGGATATTTGAGCAAGCGGTACAACAGGTAGCAATTTGGCAACAGCAGTTTGACCCAAAATTTCAAATTACGGTTAATACCTCGCCTTGTCAGTACCATGAAGACGGCTTAAATCCCGAAGCCTGGCAAGCAACCCTAATCCAAAATGGCCTTGACGGTAGCTCTATCGTGATTGAAATGACCGAAAGTTTGCTGATGGAAACCGATAACAAAATCGTAGAGAAATTAGAAGCCTTTAGAAACAGCGGCACCCAAATATCATTAGATGATTTTGGTACAGGTTACTCTTCATTGTCGTATTTAAGAGAGTTCAACATTGACTATCTTAAGATTGACCGCAGTTTTGTTCAGCACCTCACCCTCGACTCTAAAGAGTACGCATTGTGCCAAGCTATTATCACCATGGCTCACCAATTGGGCATGCGCGTTATTGCTGAAGGCATTGAAACCGAAGAGCAATCGGCGTTATTGCAAGGATTTGACTGTGATTTTGGCCAAGGTTATCTTTTTTCAAAGCCAATAGTCGCTGAGCAATTTGAGCTGTTATTACAAAACCAAGCAATGGCTGACAAAAGCATTAGTTCAAGCTCGATAGAGTCTTAGTTTGAACTACTCTTGCGGCAGTAAATTACTGTATTAAAGGGTGGGATTGTAGTGTGCAATAGCTTTATTGCGCATTTTAGTTCCGCACTTCATCTTTAGCCCTGCCCTATTTCCTACAATATTTCCGACAATGTCTTCAACAATATGCCTGCCTATCTCACCATTATCAGTTTTTAATCACCGTAATTTGGCAATTACGTCATTTTAGCGGCAATCATTTGCCGCATTATCAATTACTTCCTCTTTATAAAACAGCAGGCCGTGCACCCAAGCCATTATAAATGGTGGCACTATATTTGCTTAATTTAATCAACTAGCAATATTCCATTACCCGGTAATGGAATATTTAAGCAAATTAATTTAATACCACATTCGATAATTTATTGGTCACAATCGAAATGGGATGTTAACGAGGACTAGCAATGATCACCCTTAACCGTTCTGATATTTATGCCACCTCGAATATCGCAAGGCAAGCTAAAACCAATGAAGATTCTACGGTGCAGACCTCACCAGCGAGCTTATTTGTTTCAGGCCAGGCAAACGGTGATGTGGTGACTATTTCGTCAGCTGCGCGCGATTTAGCCAATGGTAAATCGGTTACAACACCCGCTAATACCTATGACCAATTAGGCTCAGTACGCCAAGTTAAGTCCAGTACTGTTGAAAGCAGTCTCTATGCCTCTGACACAACAGACACAGCTCCTGAAATTAACTCAGCGAGAAATCGCAACGAAGAGCCAATAAGTTTCGAGAGTTTTTATCAAGACGCCATGCAAGCCATTCTCGATAACCGGCTTGGCATTGATAAAGAAAAGTTAAAAGAAATAGAAGCAATGATGGAAGAAGTGGCAAGCGACGATAGTCTCAGCCCGGAAGAAAAAGCCAAAAAACTTGAGCAGTTGCAAGAGTTAATGGAAAAGGAAATTGAAAAGTCGATAGAAAGAACCCAGCAACAAACGGCTTAGTTAAACTATCCAGTAACCAATTCGTCTGGCTTTGTTGTACTAAAGTGTTGCCACTAAAACAGCAAGTCACCGTATATCCATCACTACTCCGGCGGACTTCCTGATGCCAATGGCACCAGAGTTTGTCCTCTCTTCGAGGCTCTTGAGCAGCATATCTGCAATAGCTTCTCGATAACTGCACATGCGATATTCTAATGTCGTTTATCCAAGAACGGATCCATTACTCTAATTACGCCCGTCTCTGGCCTAAATGCATTGCCCACATCTCTTTAATACAATTGGTATTACAACCATGTAGGAACATGCTGCTCTAGCTTGCTTTATCAAATACCAACCCTTTATATTGATTACGAGCATAGCGACAGAGAAGGTGAGCGTAGCCAATTCGTCTGGTTAGCCTCTCGATGAGAAATTAAGCAAAAAAAACGACGGCTGTAATAAGCCGTCGTTCTATATTCTAAGTGAATATTTAGATTTAGTTGGTTAATGGAATAGCGTAACCCACGATGTTAGCACCTGCGTAACCAATGCTGTAGGCAATCAACAAATACACACTCATGCGTAAATAACTGCCAAAGGTGAGTTCTTTAACCTTGCTCATCGCGATAATACCAGCCGCAGAGCCAATAATTAACATTGAACCGCCAACCCCAGTTGCATAAGTAAATGCCAACCACTGACGAGCATTCATCTCAATGTCGGCTTTAAGTAACGCGGCCGTTAACGGAACATTATCGATAAGTGACGATAACAGGCCCATTAAATAGTTAGCATATTGTGGGTCAAGTATCTGATATAGTTTTGTAAATTGATTTAGTACGCCAATTTGTTTTAATGCGCCAACTAACAATAATACGCCAACAAAGAATAATAAGGTGTCATATTCAATTTCACGAATGTAATCAATAATCTTTTTATTAACATCTTTTTTGCGCATTAAAAATTGTGCGGTTAAAAACATTAATGACAAACCAAATAAGAACGTTAGTACCGGTGGTACTTTATATACGGCACTTAAAATTAGGGTTGAAAAAATCGTGCTCAAAAAGATTAACGCAATGGTGATATCTGTTTTTTCAACTCGTCGTTGTTCAGCGAATTCAAAGACTAAGATGCCATTCATTCCTTTAGACAACATCACGGCTAAGCACAGCACACTGAAGGCAGCCGGTACAACGAGATAGAGTAAGTTACCCATAGACACTTTATCCGCTAAGAATATCATTAAGGTCGTCACATCACCGGTGATTAGTGATACACCACCCGAGTTAACGGCAAAGATAATTAGCGTCGCATATTTAATCCGCTTTTTCGCTTCAAGCTTTAACGACATTATCACCGCCAAAGAAATTAAGGTTGCGGTAATGTTGTCTGAAATAGAGGAGAAAACAAACGCAAACATACCCACCCCGAACATTAACTTCTTTTCAGAAATTTGTTTTGGCATGCAACGGTGAACCAAGTTTTGAATAAAGCCTTTTGAGTTCAAGTAAGCAACAAACGTCATGGCCGCCATCAGGAATAGCCACAAAGTCGCAATTTCAAGAATATTGTGATCGAGCTGCTCTTGTATTTCTGCTGTTGTCATGTCATTGACAGGACTAATGAACAATATAATCCAACATAATGTCCCGAAAAACAGAGTTGTTTTTGCTTTATTAACGTGAACGACATCCTCGACCACGATCAAAACAAACGCAAACAAGATAAGCATAAAAACGATGGCTGTTACCATTTTGAAAAACCCTTTGAAATGAAGTTAAATCAGCCCCACAGTTTAAAACTCACCGAGAACAAAACACCAAAATTATACGTGCTAGTTTCGCCGGGTACTAGATGACGAAAGTAGCAAGTTGATGTCGTAAACAAGTAGGTAATTTCTGCGTAAGCCGAACAAATAAAGCAAGCTAATTTTTGCCCGCGATTATAACGATTTAACAGTGCCCTAACAACACAAACGGCATAAATACACATCTAAATTTCACATTAGTTAACATCTGTAACTTTTTGGTTTGTTTTTTGTTCGCAACAGTGGTTATTGATCGATAACAGCTTCAATAATATCGCACTCAACGATAAACCATTAACGTAAGTTAGATACTGTATTCATTACAATTTTAGTTATTAACTCGTCAATTTACCGGACTTAGCTCTGAGCTCGAACCAGCAAGCCTTAAGTCGTCAATTTACGCGTTAAGTAATTAGCTTCTCGTTGCCGTGCTCAGCAATGACCAAAAGTAAAAGTGCTTAATCTGGAATTTTGTATGAAATATTTTGTATAAAAACCAAGCAGACAAAATTTCTGTTGCCAAAGTTTGAGCAACTTCAACGTTTGAATTTTATATTCTGGTAACCTAGCTGGCCTAAAAATAACGCAATAACAAGTAGAAAATGATGTCTCAAGCCCCACATTTTAATTTAATCGCCATTGAAGGTAATATTGGCGTTGGCAAGTCAACCTTACTGCCAAAACTTGTTGAGCAATTGAACACTCACAGCACAAAAACATGGCAACTCATTATTGAAGATGTCGATACCGACACTGAATTCCAGCGATTGTTAAAAGCTTTTACGGTTGATCCAACCAAGCGCATTGAATTTCAGCGCTACATTACGAACAAACGTTCACAAATTTGTCAGAACCTTAACCCAGACTCACATTATGTAATAGAACGGTCATTGTTCTCTGATTTGGTTTTCTGTCAGGCTAATTTAGCCGAAGCGTGTCGCCCCGACGGCCAAGATCTCGATTATTATTATGACATTCAAGAGAAGCTAAAAGACTACCCACCTGTTAGCGCGGTTATTTACTTGAAATCTGATCCGGTGATCTCATATCAGCGCATGCTTGAACGCGCTCGCGATGCAGAAGTTGGTACCTCACAAGAATATCTGCAACTGATTTCTGATTGTCACGACACTTTCTTACCACACATTTGTCGCCGTTATAATACTCAGTTGATTATTCAAGAGTGGACTGACTTTGGTTGTCATAAGCAGCTAGCAAGCCGTATTTTAACCGACCTTTGCCCCGAGATTGCGCTGAACGCGTCCGAAGTTGCTTAATTAACTCGTCGGTAAACACATTCGTTAATTAAACCGCTCCATTAAAAACGCCCGCTAATTAGCGGGCGTTTTAGTTGTGCTGCGAGTTATCGCTTAAGGCAAGTAGCTTTTACCCATCAAGAACGTATCAACTTCACGGGCACAGCGGCGTCCTTCATCAATCGCCCATACAATTAGGCTTTGACCGCGTCGACCATCACCAGCGGCAAAAATGCCCGGCTTGCTGGTCGTAAACTTGTCGTATTGAGCCGCAATGTTTGAGCGGTTGTCTTGCTCTAGTCCAAACTGCTCAACCAAACCACCTTCAGGCCCCATAAAGCCCATGGCGATTAACACAATGTCTGCTGGCAATACTTTTTCACTGCCTGCAATTTCTTGTGGGATCATTTGGCCGTTGTCGTTGCGTTGCCAAGTAATATCAACCGTGTGCACGGCTTTAACATTGCCTTGGCCATCGCTTTCAATTTTCTTGGTCATCACCAAGTATTGACGTGGATCTTGACCTTGAATCGCAATGGCTTCGTTTTGGCCGTAATCAACCAATAAACGCTTAGGCCACTGTGGCCACGGATTGTCTGCGGCACGTTTTTCAGGGGGACGCGGCATAATCTCGAGTTGAATAGCGTTAGTACACTGATGCCGCAATGATGTACCGATACAGTCGGTGCCCGTGTCGCCACCACCAATAACCACTACATTTTTACCGGCGGCATTAATGTAGTTACCATCACTGTGCTTGCTGTCGAGCAGGCTTTTGGTATTGGCTTTTAAGAAGTCCATTGCAAAATGAACGCCGTTGAGCTCGCGACCTTCTACCGGTAAATCGCGTGGCACGGTCGCGCCAATACACAATACTACCGCGTCAAAGTCTTGCTCGAGTTGTTCAACACTAATGTCTTTGCCCACTTCGGTGTCGGTAACAAATACAATGCCTTCTTCGGCTAAAATATCAACCCGGCGCTGGACCAGTTCTTTTTCAAGCTTCATGTTCGGAATGCCGTACATCAGCAAACCACCAATGCGATCGGCACGTTCATAAACCGTGACCATATGGCCAGCTTTATTTAGCTGCGCTGCTGTCGCCAGCCCCGCAGGACCGGAACCAATCACGGCAACATTTTTACCTGTTCGCCCTGACGGCGGCTGTGCAACAACCCAACCCGCCTTAAAGGCGTGGTCGATAATTGACTTTTCGTGGAGCTTTATTGTGACCGGATCGGCGTTAATACCAAGTACACACGCCCCTTCACAAGGCGCCGGACAAACACGCCCAGTAAACTCAGGGAAGTTATTGGTTTTGTGCAACAACTCCACGGCATCTTGCCAACGTCCTTTGTGAACCAGTTCATTCCACTCAGGAATAACATTGTTAACCGGACAACCGGCTACTGCTGGCGCAAATTCAGACTTTGCCGACTGACAAAATGGCACGCCGCAGTCCATACAACGAGACGCTTGCTTTTCAATGTCGGCTTGAACCATTTTTTGTGGCACTTCAAGCCAATCGATCAAACGCTCAGCTGGGTGACGATCCGCTGGTAAAGCGCGTTTTACGTTCATGAATCCTGTTGGATTTCCCATAATAATATCTCCTGAACAGCTTATGCTTGCGCGCTAGCGATGTTGTTTAAATGGATATCGAAAGCTTCGACGGCAATGTCATACTCTGATTCAAATTTTCCGCTGTCACGTACTTGCGCCATATAACCTTGCATGCGCTTGTAGTCGACCGGCATTACCTTAACAAAACGTTTAACACTGGTTTGCCAGTCACTTAACAATTCACTGGCGACATCAGAGCCAGTAGCAATCATGTGCTCGTTAATTAATGCTTTTAGCTCAGCGCTTTCGGCTTCGCTGTCTACCGTTTCGAGTGCAACCATTTCCATATTACATTTGGGAGCAAAATCATTGTTAACGTCTAGTACATAAGCAACACCACCCGACATACCAGCAGCAAAGTTACGCCCTGTTGCGCCTAAGATAACGGCTTTACCGCCAGTCATGTATTCACAACCGTGATCGCCTACCCCTTCAACGACCGCGACCGCGCCAGAGTTACGAACACAGAATCGCTCACCTGCAACACCGCGAATAAAGGCCTTACCCGAAGTCGCGCCAAAGAACGCGACGTTGCCAATAACAATATTGTCACGGGCCGAGAATTTGGCTTGCTTGCTTGGGTAAACCACCAAGTTTGCACCAGACAGGCCTTTACCGAAATAATCGTTAGCGTCGCCTTCAAGTTCAAAGCGCAAACCTTTGGCCGAGAAACAGCCAAAACTTTGACCAGCTGAGCCGTTAAATTTAACCTTGATGGTATTTTCTGGCAGCCCTTGCGCTTGATATTTCTTAGAGATTTCATGCGAAATCATCGCACCAATAGTCCGGTTGGTATTAACCACGTCATATTCGAGCTCAACCGCTTGTTGGTTATCAAGTGCCGCTTGCGCGTCTTTAATCATCGCTCGGTCAATAATGTCGTCGATTAGGTGCTTTTGACTAATCGAGCTATAAATTGTTTCGCCAGGTCCAGACTCCTCTTTGTGTAATAGCGGGCTTAAATCAACGCCGCTATATTTCCAATGATCAACATCGGTACGTTGCTTAAGACACTGGGTTTGACCAACCATTTCATTAATGGTGCTAAAGCCCAATTCAGCCATGATTTCACGTAAGCCTTCAGCCATCATGGTGAAGAAGTTAACCAAAATGTCAGCACGGCCAGTAAAGCGATCGCGCAAACCTTTATCTTGAGTCGCAATGCCGACAGGGCAAGTATTTAGGTGACATTTACGCATCATGATACAGCCTTCAACCACTAGTGCTGTGGTCGCCATGCCGTATTCTTCAGCGCCTAGCAAGGTTGCAATGGCTAAATCGCGCGGTGTTTTCAGCTGACCATCGGTTTGCACCGTAATACGGCTACGTAATTTATTACGAACCAAGGTTTGATGAGTCTCGGCCAAGCCAAGCTCCCACGGCAAACCTGTGTGTTTAATTGAGCTAAGTGGTGACGCACCGGTGCCGCCATCGTGACCGGCAATTAACACCACGTCGGCGTAGGCTTTACAAACACCAGAAGCGATAGTACCAACACCCGCTTCAGACACTAATTTAACGTTAATTCGTGCATCACGGTTGGCGTTTTTAAGATCGAATATTAGCTGTGATAAATCTTCAATTGAGTAAATGTCGTGGTGCGGCGGTGGTGAAATTAAACCAACACCCGGGGTTGAACCACGCGTTTTACCGATCCAGGCATCAACCTTGTCGCCCGGTAATTGACCACCCTCGCCCGGTTTAGCGCCCTGCGCCATTTTAATTTGCAGCTCATCGGCATTGGCCAAATAATGGCTGGTGACACCAAAACGACCAGACGCCACTTGCTTAATCCGCGAATTCATTGAATCGCCATTGGCCATCGGTGTGTAACGACTCGGATCTTCACCGCCCTCACCACTGTTACTCTTGCCACCAATTCGGTTCATGGCAATCGCTAAGGTTGTGTGTGCTTCCCAAGAAATAGAACCAAATGACATCGCGCCAGAAGCAAAGCGATTAAAGATGTTTTCAATCGGCTCAACGTCACTTAGTGGAATTGACGGTCGGTCGCTGCTTAGCTCTAATAAACCACGTAAGGTAAATGCGGCTTTAGATTGATCATCAACTGTTTTGGCATATTGCTTAAACTGGTTAACATCATTGCTGGCGGTTGAGTGTTGCAATAAACGGATAACGGTAGGGCTAAACAAGTGACGTTCGCCATCGTGACGCCATGCGTATTCACCACCGGTTGGTAATAAGTTTTCAACCGCGATGCGATCAGCCGGTGGGAACCCTTCTTGATGGCGCAGTAATGCTTCTTGGGCGATTTGATCTAGGGTTAGGCCTTCAATTCGGCTCACTGTGCCCGTAAAGTATTGGTCGACCACATCTGAACTAATGCCTAAAGCTTCAAACACTTGCGCGCCTAAGTAAGACTGCAGCGTTGAAATTCCCATTTTTGAGAAGGTTTTTAACAAACCACTGCCGACGGCTTTAATGTATTTGTCGGTAATTTGTTGATCGGACAACTTAGCATCGATCACGCCTTTATCGCGCAACTCAAACATGCTTTCTAACGCTAAATACGGATTAACCGCCGCCGCACCATAACCAATCACGGTTGAAAAATGATGCGTTTCACGAATATCGGCCGACTCTAAAATGATATCAGCGTATGAACGTAAATTTTCGCGAATTAAATAATGGTGAACCGCGGCAGTAGCCAGTACTGACGGAATCGCAACATGGTCGCTGTCAACATCACGATCGCTTAGTACCAAAATGGCATAACCGTCGTCTACCGCATTTTTAGCGTATAAACAGATGCGATCTAAGGCCGATTTTAATGATCCGGCTTTACCGTCAGCTTTAAAGGTAATGCTAATCGTTTTCGCTTGCAGATGATCGTTGTCGATATGCTGCAATTTACGTAATTGCTCGTTAGTTAACACCGGCTGTTCAATTTCAACTTTATGACAATGCGCGGGTGTTTCTTCAAGCAAGTTAAGTGATTTACCGATATAACCACGTAATGACATCACCAATTCTTCACGAATAGGGTCAATTGGCGGGTTAGTTACCTGAGCAAATAACTGCTTAAAGTAATGTGACAATTGCTGCGGACGGTCTGACAAGACTGCCAAAGGCGTATCGGTACCCATTGCGCCTAATGGTTCTTTAGCGGTCCCGACCATGCCAGTTAAGACTAAATCAAGATCTTCATTAGTGTAACCAAAGGCTTTTTGCATTTTACGCAGTTGCGCCAGTTTCGGCTGCGCAATTGACGCGTCTGATACGGGTAGCTGATCGAGTTCAACTTTGTTTTCCGCTAACCATTTTGCATACGGCTGGGTTGAACTAACTTGTTGTTTAACTTCATCATCGCTGATAATGCGGCCTTGCTTAAGGTCGGCAATAAAGATTTTACCCGGTTGCAAACGACCCTTTTCAATCACGGTTGACTGATCAACACACAATGCCCCCGTTTCAGAGCCCATGATTAACGTACCGTCATCGGTTAACAAGTAACGCGATGGACGCAAGCCGTTGCGATCAAGCGTTGCGCCAATGACATTGCCATCGGTAAATGACAATGATGCTGGGCCGTCCCACGGTTCCATAATACAGGCATAGTACTCGTAAAATGCGCGCTTGGTCTCGTCCATATCATCTTGAGTCTGCCACGCTTCCGGCACCATCATCATCATGACCTGAGCCAATGAACGGCCACTTAGTACTAATAACTCAATCGCCATGTCTAAGTTAGCAGAATCTGAGTTATCGTTATTACATATAGGATTTAGCATCTTTAATTCAGCATCGCTGAAATTAACCGATGAAAACAGCGCTTCGCGGGCGTTCATCCAGTTGATGTTGCCACGAACAGTATTTATTTCGCCGTTATGGGCGATATAACGAAACGGCTGGGCACGACGCCATGCTGGGAATGTATTGGTCGAAAAACGCGAATGGAACATCGCCATACCAGAGATAGTACGCTCGTCTTGCAAATCAAGATAATATTGACGCACTTGCTCGGTCGTAAACTGCCCTTTGTAGACAATTTTAGTCGATGACATTGAAGTGACATAAAACTCATCACGCTCTTTAGCAACCGTGGCATTTATTTTATGCGAGGTATATTTACGTAACACAAATAGCTTACGTTCAAATTCTTGAGCTGTCAGCGCTGCCGGTTTAGCAACAAACACTTGCTCAATATTTGGCTCGGTTTCAAGTGAAGCGGCACCAAGCATTGAATTGTCACCCGGCACAGAGCGATAACCTAATAAGGTTAAACCCAACTCAGTAATATTTTGATTTAAAATATCGCGGCAAACTTCACCTTGGGCAGTTTCCGGTGGGAAAAAGATCATGCCAACACCGTATTCACCCGCTGCTGGCAGGTTAAAGCCTAAGGTGGCCGTTTCTTCCACTAAAAACTGATGGGGGATCTGAATTAAAATACCAGCACCATCACCACTTTTCACATCAAATCCGGTGCCACCACGATGTTCCATACAACTTAACATAGTTAGTGCATTTTCAATGATGTCGTGTGATTGTTTACCCTTAAGGTTAGCGACAAAGCCGATACCACAGCTGTCGTGCTCAAACTCAGAGCGATATAACCCCGGTGATTTTTTGCTGATATTTTTCATCTTTACATCCTATATAATCTTGTCTGAAACTGGGCACATCTTTTATCTGCCAACGCATTGTCTGTTTAAGATTAAAAATAATTAAAACAACTGAACTGGCCGTGCCTTTTACGCTTGGGTTGCACTAGGATTTCCTGTGCCATCTCTGCTAAAACGGTCAATGGTTCAACCTGTTGACATCGGTAATGTGAGCGATTTGCCGACAACTAATTACAACGTTTAACTGGGCATTTTTATCTAAATGCCGATTAGCAGCTGGTCAAATTACCCATAAAGCAGTGTTGAGTCAATTCTTTTTTGAATAGATATTCATGGCAATGAATACAGCAAGCGCAAAATGGCATTAACATAAACATAACAAACTTATATAAACCAAGCCTCAAAAGCCGCAATAGCGGGAGCGGTCAAGCACTTAAATTTTATTCGGCACCAGAACAATGTTAACAACCGGTAAATGAGAGCTGTTATCATTTGTTGTTTACGTAAACGTAAGGTGACTACCACATGCATAACTATGCATGGTATGACCAATGCGCCGAACGGTCGTTTAAAACCAACGTTCTTCGGACCATTTACACTATCGCTAACCCACAATATAATAACGAGCAATCAGGTTTAGAACGCCACTGGCATTTATTGATCCAGATCGCCGCTATTACTCGATATGCTCGCGGTGATGCTATTAACACCTCGCGGTGGTCTCGGTGGCACTTTGCTTTGCCCCTTTAACACTTGCACCAACTAAATTGTGCGTTTATTCTTGCTTACTTTTATTTTTATAAATTGCTAAAACCGACATTGGCAAGCCAACCATCGCTGTTTTATATCAAGCCATGGTTTCACACATATATAACGGAGGGCGTCATGTCCTGTTTCACAACTGGGGATCATTTAAAAGGCCAGCCTCGGGCCGCTACAGTTATTAATTTTATGGCGGGCGCAATAATTACCGCCAGCTTTCCCGCTGTCGCCGATCCCTTGGACCAATGTTTATTAAGCCAACTAAAACTAGCGAGTGCTGATACTACCATTGGCCAGCTTCGCGATTTATGCGACCAAGATATCGATGTAGTGCACCAACATGGCGCCTTGAGCCACCGAATCATGCGTGAACGTAAAACTCAATTTGATCCTTACGTTATTACCCCGCATAAAATGAATTACCTATTACCCTTTACCATGACTGACAGCGTTAACCGGGAAGTTTATGGCGCACTAGGTGATTGGTCCGATAATATTGTGCAAACAGAAGCTAAATTTCAATTAAGCATTAAGGTGCCGCTCAATTCCAGCGAGTTGTTTGTCGCCAATGATGGATTATATTTTGGTATGACCCTACAGTCATGGTGGCAAGTTTATTCCGATAACATTTCCAAGCCTTTTCGCGAAACCAACTATCAGCCTGAAATATTTTATTTATCACCGCTTGCTTGGCACCCTTTTGGTGGCAATACCGGTTATGTCATTGGCATGGAACATCAATCTAATGGCCGTTCCCAGTTATTATCGCGCAGCTGGAACCGAGTTTACGCTTCGTTTTTATTCGAAAAAGACAATTTTGTGATGTCGTTTCGTCCTTGGGTTAGGCTTAGTGAAACGCTTAAGCAAGATCCGCTCGATGATGACGGCGATGATAATCCTGATATCGCAGATTACCTGGGCCATTTTGAATTAGGGCTGGGTTATACGTGGAATGATTATGAGCTGAACTTTAAAGGGCGCGAGAATTTCGCGACTCATAAAGGTTTCGCCGAAGTTGGTTTTACTTTCCCAATTACAGGGCGACTGCGCGGTTACATTCAATATACAACCGGTTATGGTGAAAGCTTAATTGATTATAATCACAACCAGCAACGTTTAGGCCTAGGCATTGCACTGACCAATGCGCTTTAGTTAGGCATCTAATCAGCATTTACAGTTAAAGCTTACATTCGTCGCTGGCACTCAAGAGCCGCTGTAAGAACAAATAGTTAACACAAACATTCACATATGTAGCCAATACTCGCACCTACATTTTTGGCTACAGCAGGGTTGTCCATATACGACCGCCCTGCTTTTAACGCTCATACCAACGACCCCTGTTAATGTCGTCAGTTAACCACCTCGACTACTACTCTACCCAACTACCCCACCCAGCATGTCACCAGGCTGTAAACTTTATGTGTTTAATTGTTTTAAACTTGTTAATACCCATTATTCACCCATTGTTTACTCAAAAGTTATTTCATTTAATGTTGGCAATGCAAAAAAAACCACAACCAACAAATTTAACATTTGTTGGATTAATTAAAATAACAACATTGTGTGTCTTAAATTGGCACATGTGGAGCCTGCAAAATGAATATTAAAAAGTTAGCAACCAGTATCTTGACCGCCGCAGTGGTCACCGTTAGTTCAGGTAGTGCTATTGCCAGTGAAGCGATAGACACCAACACCATCCACTTTCTGATCCCAGGAGGTCCAGGTGGCGGCTGGGACGGTACTGCACGTGGTACTGGTGAAGCCTTATTAAAATCTGGAAAAATCACCACAGCTTCTTATCAAAACATGTCTGGCGGCGGCGGCGGTAAAGCCATTGCTTATATGATTGAAACCGCAGCAAAACAAACTAACACCCTAATGGTTAACTCGACTCCAATAGTCGTTCGTTCATTAACCAAGGTTTTCCCGCAGTCATTTCGCGATTTGAAACCTGTTGCAGGTACCATTGCTGATTACGGCGCATTTGTAGTACGTGCCGATTCAAAATATACAAAATGGCAAGAAGTGATAAGCGATTTCAAAGAAAACCCACGTAAAGTTAAATTTTCTGGCGGCTCAGCACGCGGTAGCTTAGATCATTTAGTCGCTGCAATGGCGATAAAATCCGGTGATGCTGACTCTAAGCGTCTAGTTTACGTCGCATATGACGCCGGCGGTAAAGCAATGGCCGGTCTGTTGTCTGGTGAAACAGCTATTTTGTCAACCGGTGTTAGTGAAGCCCTTGCAATGGCTAACAGTGGTGAGGTGCGCATTTTAGCCATTACCTCTCCAGAACGTCTTAACGCGATTAAAGCGGTTCCGACTTTAACTGAAATGGGTTATGACGTGGTTTTTGCTAACTGGCGTGGATTTTTTGCTGCACCAACAATGTCTAACGAAAAAGTTAAAGCTTATGCCCAACTGCTTGGCGCTGTACAAGAAACGCCAGAGTGGCATGAAGTTAAAGAACGTAACGGTTGGGTAAATTTATATAACCCAGACGGTGACTTTTATAAGTTCCTTGAAAATCAAGAGCTAATCATTGGCGAACTAATGCGTGAACTTGGTTTCTTAAAGAAATAGTTAACCTAACGTTTTTTAAGAAATTGTTCTAAGCAACAAGCAATAAACCTGCGATGACTGACGAAAGTTAAAGCTATTATGTCATCGCAGACTCAGTATTTAGATGTAAACAAAGGTGATCTTATGACCATCAGCAAAGACAAAATAGGCGCGCTGATTTTCTTTATCTTCAGTACCTGTTATGGCTATTATGCCTTTCAAATCCCGCTCTACCCTGGTGAAGAATACGAAGTATTTACTTCGCAATCTATGCCAAAACTCTATGCCATTTTAGGCATGGGCATTGCGGCACTAGCCCTGTTGTTATCTGTGATTGAAGACCTCAAAAACAGTCAACAGCCTAGCACCGCAAAGCAAGCTGCCCCCGTATTTTTCGATAAAAAGGGCTGGATCCAATGTGCCGCTTTAATCGGATTAATGCTGTACTACGCACTAACCTTAGAATTTTTAGGCTTTATTTTATCAACCATTAGCTTTTTGATTATCGGTTATCTTATTTTGGGCGAACGAAAACCCAAAACACTATTTTTTGCCTCAGTACCTGTGGTTATTGTCTTCTGGGCAATTATGACTCAGCTGTTAGGCATTTACCTTTCTGCCGGCGATCTTTGGAGTTAATGTCATGAGTGAAGGTCTATTACTTGGATTAGAAACTGCATTGTCGATGCAGAATATCTTATTTGTTATCTTTGGCTGTTTTGTCGGTACCTTTATCGGGATGTTACCCGGCTTAGGTCCAATTACGGCCATTGCCCTAATGATCCCTATTACCTATGGCATTGATCCGTCATCTGGCATGATCTTAATGGCCGGTGTTTACTACGGTGCTATTTTTGGCGGGTCGACTTCGTCAATCTTAATTAATGCACCTGGTGTCGCTGGCACTGTAGCAACTTCGTTTGACGGCTACCCAATGGCCCTAAAGGGACAAGCAGGTAAAGCATTAGCGTTAGCCGCTTATTCGTCATTTTGTGGTGGCAGCATTGCAGCAGTATTTTTATTAATTGCCGCACCGGCGCTCGCAAGCGTGTCGTTGAGTTTTCAGTCGCCAGATTATTTTGCGCTGTTACTGCTTGGTTTAACCGCCATTGCCGCGTTCTCAAGCAAAGGCAGTTTCTTAAAGTCGATTATGATGACGTTGTTTGGTTTAATGTTATCGACCGTCGGTACCGATCAAGCGTCGGGAGTTGAACGTTTCACCTTCGGTAAAATTGATTTACTTGACGGTATTAGTTTCTTGTTAATTGCGATGTCGATGTTTGCGTTATCTGAAGCGTTAATGTCGATTATTCGTAAGAATAAAGATCAAGATACCATGAAGCAAGCCACTCCTGAGGTTGGCAGTTTAAAGTTAACTAAAGAAGAAATTAAAGACGTGATCCCAACCATTGGTCGTTCATCTGTCTTAGGGTTCTTTGTGGGTGTTTTACCGGGTGCTGGCGCAACTATCGCTTCTTTCTTGGCCTACGGCATGGAACGTAATCTTGCTTCAGCTAAAGAAAAACTTAACTTTGGTAAAGGCAGTTTACGTGGTCTTGCTGCACCAGAAACCGCTAATAATGCAGCTTGTAGTGGTTCATTTGTACCACTATTAACTTTGGGTATTCCAGGGTCAGGTACCACGGCAGTAATGCTAGGCGCGTTAATGGCTTATGGTATTCAACCTGGGCCTAGATTATTAATTGATAATCCTGAGGTTTTCTGGTCAGTTATCGTTTCAATGTATGTCGGTAACGTCGTGTTGTTAATCATTAACTTACCGTTAATTCCATATATTGCCCGCGCGTTAACCTTGCCTAAGCAACTATTAACGGTCTTGATCTTGTTCTTCTCACTAATTGGGGTATACCTAGTATCGTTTAATACCTTTGACATTGTGATGATGGCTGGGTTTGCTGTGATTGCGATTGGTCTACGTTTACTCGACTTTAGCATGTCACCACTGATCCTTGGTTTCATTCTAGGCGGTATGCTAGAGCAGAACTTGCGCCGTTCTTTAACCTTATTTGATGGTTCAATATCATTTATGTGGGAACGACCTATTACCCTCACCATTTTAATTCTGACCGTGTTAGTACTAATAATGCCATTGCGGGCTGCCTTTAAAAAGGACAATAAACAAGGTGCACAACCTCAGGTAGCTGAACTTTAACCTTGAACTTTAGCTCTGAGCTTTAGCTCTGAACTACAGCTCTGAACTACAGCTCTGAACTACAGCTCTGAACTACAGCTCTGAATTATAGTC
This sequence comes from Gammaproteobacteria bacterium, assembly GCA_013214945.1. Taxonomy (NCBI): domain Bacteria; kingdom Pseudomonadati; phylum Pseudomonadota; class Gammaproteobacteria; species Gammaproteobacteria bacterium. Next base: position 56,204 of record JABSRT010000025.1, on the reverse strand, counting down.
CTGTACTTTAGCCATAAGTTATCGTGCATATTAAGCCGAACTTGAATTGCTCAAGTTCGGCGTAAAATAGTTCACTAAAAAAGCAACATAGAAGTTTACTTCTATGTTGCTTTTGTTGTTGTATGACTTGTTACTTTGGTCGCTAAAAAGGCCTTAAAACATCACCACACCAGAGAAAAGTCAGTTGTGATAAGCTGGCTTCTTATTTTGATATCAATACAGGAATTAACGGCTAGGTTATGAAATTTTTGACCTCTTTTAAAAATCAGGGTTTACACAATAAGTTGGCCTTTTTTTCTTCCGGCGTTATTGTGTTGCAAATTGCCGGCTTAGGCCTGTTTAGTATCTATTACTTGCAACAGAATTTAGAACAGCAAATCGGTCAGAAAGCACTTTCGGTCGCGTTGTCTTTAGCCAATAGCCATGAGATAAAGCGCGGACTGCTCAATCATGACAGTGCTTCGGTGCAACAATATGTCGATAATATTCGCACGGCGATTGATGCAAAGTTTATTGTGGTTGGCGACAGTCAAGGTATTCGATATTCTCACCCTGATCCCAACAAGATCGGTAAAAAGATGATCGGCGGCGACAACGATAGGGCCTTATTGCTTGGTCAGTCTTATACGTCTAAAGCACGGGGGTCACTCGGTGTTTCATTGCGTGGCAAGTCACCGATATTATCTAGCGACGGCAAGATCATCGGTTTAATTTCTGTCGGCTATCTTGAAAGTGATATCGACCTGATTGTTGATAAATACGAATATACATTTTTTTATGTTTTTGGCTTTGTGATTTTTTCTGGTGCCTGGTTAACCCTGTACATTGCCAAACGTTATCGTGATGAAATTTTTGGGTTAGAACCCGAAGAAATAGCCCGAACTTACACCGAACGCAAAGCGGTATTAGAATCTATTCCCGAAGGCATTATCGTGACCAATGAGAACGACCGAGTCACCAGTATTAACCCCAGTGCGTTAAAGATGTTAGGCAGTAGCGATGATGAACACATTGTTGGCTCAACTTTGGCGCAATTATTGCCCGATTATCAATCGCTATTTAGTAGCGATTCACTGCAGTCGTGGCGCGATATCGAGGTCGAAGTCAACCAACAAACCATGCTGATGGCCAAAACGCCATTAATCATTGCCGGTATTAATAAAGGCGTCGTCATTATTTTCAGGCTTAAGGACGACATTGAAGTATTAAGTCAGAAATTGTCCCAAGTGCAACAATTTTCGACCATGTTACGAGTGCAAACTCATGAATATTCTAATAAACTCAATACCATCGGCGGTTTAATTCAAATTGGTTCGGTCGATGAAGCACTTGAGCTTATTACCAGCGAAAGTTCAGGTTATCAGCAACTAATTGCTTTTTTAATTCGCACCGTGCCCGACCCAATTATCGCCGGGTTAATTTTAGGTAAATATGATGTCGCCAAAGAGCGCAATATTAAATTTATCATCGATACTGATAGTGGTTTAACCGAAGTACCCAAGCGGATCCCCAGAGAAAAGCTCGTTACTATTTTGGGCAATCTGCTTGAAAATGCCTTTGACGCCAGCATTGCCAATACCAAACAAGAGCCTAAGGTGCTGTTGTCGATGACAGATATTGGTCCGGATTTAATTTTTGAAATTGAAGACTCCGGTAATGGTATTAATGATCAGCAAATACAAGACATATTTGCTTTAGGCCAAACGACCAAAACTGACCCAGGACACGGTATTGGTATGTACTTGGTCAAAAACTGTCTCAAACAAATAGGCGGTTCGTTGTCGATTGCTAAAGCGAAAACTGGTGGTATGATAATGACCGTTTATATCCCTAAAATGAATTCGAAACACTTATCTGGCGAAGACACCCAATGAATGAACGCAGTGTATTAATAGTTGAAGATGATAGCCGCATAGCGAATATTTTAGCTAAAACCATCGGTAAAATTGATAATTTTGAGGTGGTTGGCATTGCAGCCTCCGCCAGTCAGGCAATAGATTTGTTAGATTGCTTTTCCCCCGAATTAGTCTTTTTAGACATTAGTTTGACCGACAGCAGTGGTCTTGACGTCATAAAGCACATTCGCCAAGCAAGCAATGGTGTCAATATCAGTATTGTGATGTTAACGGCGGCCAAAGATGTCGAGATAATTCAAAAAGCGATTTCTTACGGGGTATTTGATTACATTTTAAAACCAATCGCTTTTAGCCGACTTGATCAAACACTGCAACGTTATCTCGAGTATTGTAACCGACTCGACAGCAATGATGCCTTTGAACAAGAAGATCTCGATTTATTATTTCATAGCTCAGACAAGACACCCGCCAAGCCGCCAAGCGCGCCAAAAGGCATCGACACTATTACATTGGATAAAGTACGCCAGGTCTTTAAACACAACGCCAATACACCTTACACTGCTGAAGCAATGTCAGAGTGTATCGGGACTAGCCGCACCACCGCCAGACGTTATTTAGAGTTCTTGCTGTCCAGTAATGAAGTGGTGGCTGACATTGAGTACGGCACTGTTGGCCGACCAGAGCGCCATTACGTCTTAAGTTAAGATCCGCTAGCGCCATTGCACATCAAGGGTAAATAGATAACCAGCGCCATAAACAGTTTTGATAATTCGGGCGTTGGTATCATCTTGTTCTATCTTTTTTCTTAGCCGCGACATCCGCACATCAATGCTGCGGTCGAACGAGCTCACATCGTCACTCAATAAACGTTCTCGCGATAATATTTGCTGAGGTGCATTTAGAAAAATCATTAACATTTGTGCCTCTGCGGCGCTTAACATCTGAGAATGGCCACTGAGCTCGCTCAAGGTCAGCGTTGAGGGTTCAAAGGTCCAACGACCAAAGCTTGCAATTTTGTCGCTGGTTACCTGCTCAGCCTTACTGACTTCAAGGCGACGAATAATACTTTTAACCCGCGCCACTAATTCGCGGGGGTCAAATGGCTTACCAAGATAATCATCGGCACCAAGCTCTAAACCTAACACCTTATCGGGCAGGCTGTTGCGCCCTGACAAGATGATTACACCTATTTTTTTATCGTCAAACAACTCTTTGACAAGCGTTAGACCGTCCATATCAGGTAAACCTAAATCGATAATACACAAAGAAGGACAAGCATTGTTGATCGCGCTTAAGGCCTCGGTGCCAGTATTGAATGATCGAGTATCAAAATTGTAACGTTCGAGTGCTTCACAAACTAGGTTGCAAATGTCGGTTTCGTCGTCAATGACGTAAATTAATGGTCTAGTTTTCACTGCAAGTATCGCCTGTTATACAAATTGCATTCATTGAGTGATCATTTTTTAACGCTGATAAACGAGTTAGCGCGTCGAAAATGCCCCTTTTATTAATGCATTTGTTATTATTATTGTTTTTCTAATGCGGCTCTTAACTCTTCCCCGCTAAAAGGCTTACGTAAGATGCTTATTTTAGGATCTTGTTCGTTAGTTTTTTCATCATAAGCATAGCCACTCATTAACACAACCCTAGTGTTTTCTGAGCTTTGCTTGATTAAGTTTGCCAGTTCAAAGCCATTCTTCGCGCCTGGCATGCTGATATCTGACACCATCGCATCAATACCACTGACACTGGCAATCAGTTGCTCGGCCTCATCACTGTCTTGCGCCTCGATGACGTTAAAACCAAAAGACAGTAGCTGTTCTCGCACCACGGCTCTGACGTCATCATTGTCTTCAACTAATAAAATTAATTGGTCGCTAAAATCAGCCTTAATTTGTGGTTTCTGATTGTTTGAACTGTCAGCTAATAACAGGGGGCTAGCAAGCAATGGCAATAAAAACGACACAATAGCGCCGCCCTCAGCTCGGTTACCCAGTTTAATATAACCTTGAGATTGTTTAATAAAACCAAACACCATGCTCAAACCGAGACCCGATCCCTGCCCCACAGGTTTGCTGGTAAAAAAGGGCTCAAATGCGGTGATAATGCCCTCAGCAGAAAAACCACGGCCGTTATCTAAAATATTAAATTCGACATAACTGCCGCCAATTACGTTTTGATCCCAAGGTTGGAAATCGCCATCGACTTGGTTGATGACTTGTCTTTGCCTAATCTGTATTGTAATTTCACCAGCCTTGCCCATCGCATCTTTAGCATTTAACACTAAGTTTATTAAACAGTTTTGTAATTGACTGTCATCAATATACAGGGCTAAGTCTTCCCGGCTAAACTCAGTTTGAAGCGTGATAGTGCTAGGCAATGAACTTGCCAATAACTCAACCGTTTCGGCCACCAGCTTGTTCACTTCAATCGATTTAGGGCAAAGAGACTGACGGCGCGAGAATGCCAATAAACGATTGGTTATGTCACTGCCGCGCCGCGCTGCCTTAATGGCAGGTTTAAGGTGCTTATTAACTGTTGGATCAATGTCGAAACGTTGTTGTGCCAGCAGTAAATTGCCAATGATAATGGTTAATATATTATTGAAATCATGCGCCAAACCACCCGCTAATTGGCCAACGGCATTGATTCGTTGTGCTTGATGCAGCTGTTGCTGCGCCTGCAAGCTTTGCTCCATTACCTGATGCAGCTGACTATTAGTTTTGGCCAATGCTTGAGTCCTAATGGCGACTTTAGAGTCAAGATCGCTGATATTGGTGCGCAACTGACCCACCATGTCGTCAAAGGCATTCGCTAATACACCAAGTTCATCTGTTCTGGTTATGCCACTCGTCAGCGTTAAGTCGCCCTGACTGACTAGCTTTGCCACCGCGGCTAGCCGACTGATTGGCCGGGTGATCCATTTAGAAAACACAAAGGCGAGTACAATCGCAAAAACTAAGGCGCTTAAACCGATGATTAAAATTCGTTGACTTAACACTTCACCACTACGTTGTAGTTCATCGACATACACGGAAGAGCAGATATACCAACCCAACCCTTCTAAATAGCGAACTAACGACAGTTTATTATGGCTATAGTTGTCTGGATCGGTTGGTCGATCCCACTGATAAATCAGTTCATTTTCCGTGTCGGCGACATCAATTAACTCTTGCAGTATCGACTGATTCGTTAGCGGATCTTTAAGCGTTAACGCATTGGTGTCGTTAATGTTGGCATTGGGGTGGATCAACATATTGCCTTGCTGATCAAAAATAAATAAATAGCCCGTTTTGGCAATCACTATTTGTTCGATGGTCTGGCGTAATTCATTAATAGCCTGAGCCCGGCGCAAGCTAACTTCTTGTTCAATATCGTCAATATAAATGCCGGTGCCGACAAAAATATTCCATTGGGGTAAATAGCGCATATAAGACAGCTTTTCACCCTCGCCCTGCTCACCTAAGCGTTGCCATGGATAACGGTAAAAGCCGTCTCCCTCGGTGAGTACTTGCTTAATCACGGTTGGGATCACGAGATCGCCCTGACTATCGGTTAAGTTTGACGCGTCAAGCTGATGAAATTGGGGATCGGGGTGAGATAAAATAATCGCTTGAGCGTTAGCAATCCAAATGTAATTCTCTTTGCCGTATTTAAACTTTCGTAGCCCTTGATAGGCTTTCTCAAGCGCTGCTTGTTCGGTTAAATTATCTTGGCGGCCTTGGGCAACAATATTGTCAATGTAGGCAACCGTTAACTCGATAGCAGTAACCAAGTTTCGTTGATGACCCGCCAGCGCCTCTTGTCGATAAGCTGTTAGGTTAAGACCCATTTGATTGGCCAAATCGTACACATTATTTAAGGCGAGCCGACTGGCGTTTAATTCACTGTGATAGACCTCTTTATTGATTAATGGCACTGAATACCAATACACCACAATAAACAACACCAACAAAATTGAGGCAATGGCAGAAAAGAAAATACGCGATAGCTTATGTTGCAAAAATCCAAACTCCATTTTTATCAATAACTTCATTAAATAATCCAGATTTATACCATAAGAACATGCAGAATAACATGAGCTTAGCTTTGCGATATTAGATCAAAAAAGGCTGGATAAATCCAGCCAAAGGCCACAGCAAGGGAGAACTGCATAATAACTGTGGCCAACAACGTCCCAATATTAGGACTAAAATTTAATCATTGGCGAGCTCTCGTAATAAAAACTTTTGAATTTTACCGGTCGATGTTTTTGGTAACTCACCAAAAAACACGGATTTAGGCGCTTTAAAACGCGCCATGTTAATGCGGCAAAAATCAAAGACCTCTTGTTCGGACAAATCTTCACCGGGGATTAACGTAATAAAAGCGCATGGCGTTTCCCCCCATTTATCATCTTTTTTAGCCACGACCGCAACCTCCTGTATTTTAGGATGACGATACAAAATGTCTTCGACTTCAACACTCGAGATATTTTCACCGCCCGAGATAATGACATCTTTAGAGCGGTCTTTAATTTCAATGTAACCGTCACTATGCCATACCGCTAAGTCACCTGAATGTAACCAGCCACCAGCAAACGCACTGTCAGTGGTGGAAGGGTTTTTTAGATATCCTTTCATCACTACATTTCCGCGCATGAATATTTCGCCGATGCTGTTGCCGTCTTGCGGTACTGGCTTTAAAGTCTCGGGATCAGCAACCATTAACTGTTCTAACATCGGCGAACGGACACCTTGACGTGACTTTAGCCTGGCCTGCTGCTCGGCACTTTGAGTGTTCCATTTGTCATGCCAAGCACAAATAACCGACGGACCATAGGTTTCCGTTAAGCCGTAAACATGCGTTACTTTAAACCCTGACGCCTCCATCCCTTCAATGACTGATGCCGGTGGTGGCGCGCCAGCAGTCATTACCTTAACCTCATGGCTAATACTGTCCTTTAACGCTTGAGTTGCGCCATTGAGCATATTAAGTACAATCGGCGCGCCGCAGAAATAGCCGACGTTTTCGGTGTTTATTAACTCATAAATTAATTCGGTTTTAACATGCCGCAGGCTGACACTGGTACCGGCGGTTGCTGCTATAGACCACGGAAAACACCAACCATTGCAATGAAACATCGGCAAGGTCCATAAATACACCGGGTGCTCACTCATGCCCCATGACATCACATTGCTCACGGCATTTAAATAAGCGCCGCGGTAATGATAAACCACCCCTTTTGGATCGCCAGTCGTGCCAGAGGTATAATTAAGCGTAATAGCGTCCCACTCATTTTCAGGATTAACCGGACTAAAATCACTAGTGCCTTCGAGCAATAATTGATCGTAAGTTAAGGCGCCAATAAAATCTCCCTCGTTAAAATTGGGATCATCAATGTCGATCACCAGCGGTTTATGTTCGAGCATCCGCAACGCCTTATTTACCACCGGGCTAAATTCACGATCGGTTATCAGCACCTTGGTTTCGGCATGCACTAAAATAAATGCAATGGCTTGGGCATCAAGCCGAGTATTAATCGAATTTAATACGGCGCCGCACATCGGCACTGCAAAATGTGCTTCAAAGTGCTCACTAATATTGGGCGCAATAATTGAAACCGTATCTCCTTTGCTAATACCACGTTGTTGCAGCGCACTAGCAAAACGGCAACATCGCTGATATACCTGCTTCCAACTACGGCGAATATCCCCATTAATGGTGGCGATTTTATCGGGGTAAACAAATGCCGACCGCTCTAAAAATGAAATGGGATTTAACGCGACATAGTTAGCCGGATTAGGTTCTAGATATTGATCAAATATATTATGTTTAGTCATTGGTAATCTCCGGTGCGCTTATGCTTTGTCTGAGTCAGCAGTTGCCAGCTTGCTCGCGGCTTCATCGTCAAAAATGACATCTTCTTGAGCATTGTGCTTACCCAGTAATGTTGGGCGTTCAATGAAGAAATACAGCACTAAGCCAATAACGACCGCGTAAACCGTTGATTTAGGATCTGGCATTGCCAAGGTCACCGCCACAATGCCGGCGACGCCACGCTCAGTTGAATTTTTGAGCTGCTCCATGCCCACCATGATACAAATGTAAGCGGTTAAAATAAGCGTTAAAGACAACGCTATCGGCAATACCGGTTTAAATATCGTCACTAATGGCAAGGCAAATAAAGCCAATAGCCCACTAATCCAGAATGTTCCACCGCCGCTATAAATAGAGTCCATTGACGTGCGCCCCATTGCATAACGTTCGGCAACAGTCGCGTGAGCAGCGGTCCATAACGGCCCAGCAAGTCCAGGCCAAGGAGCAAAGAATGCATGAATTGCATTACGGATAGCGGTCACTAAATGAACACGATCGACATTCTCTTCAATGGCTTCATCGGTCCGAATATGGTCGACCCGTTTGACCAAAGTGAAACCAACAATAATGTCACCAAAGGCGATCACATAAGCAATCAGCGCCGTTGGAATAGCCAGTAAAAATACGTCCCAATCAGGAAAGCCGACACTAAAGACCAAATACTGCCACATTAATGAAAAATCAGGTTCGGTGATGCCCCACTTAACATCTGGTAATGGATATTCACCGACGACCCAGCCGATGACCATCGCAATGATCATGCCTGGGACCATGCCAAAGTTGGCAATTTTCTTGGCTAAGCTATTTTGGGCAACCACATTCTTAAAGGACAACGAAAACAGCACATAAGCAGAGATAATCGAGCCAACAATTAATGAAATTGGGGTGGCATCAATCCGGCCACCAAATTTTAACTCTCCCATCAATGCAGCCATGCCAGCACCAATAATAACGCCAGATTTTAGTGAATTAGGAATGAAATCGACCAATTTAGAGCCTAATCGAGTCACCCCTAAAAATAAGAAAATCAGTGACACTTCAATTTGCAATGCAAACAACGCTTTAATCGCTTCGGGCCCGGGTTCAAAACCTTTAAGATAAAGTAACACGACCGGGATAGCAGGCGTTATCCAGCCAGGCACCAGCGGCACCCCCAATAACGAAGGTAATATATAACCAACACCGGCAATAAAGGTGAAAGCAAGTGCCGCTTCGTAAGGCATGCCCAGATAAGTTTCGAGCAGTGGGATCATCGCCAACCCGACCACAAACATGAAAAATCCCTGAATCATTTCGGGAATTTCCCAGCGGTAGTGAATAAATGGCAATCTAATTTTGAATGGTCCGGCCGGCCAGTATGGCTGTTCGGCGCCTTCTTTACGCTGATTAACTAACATCGACTATCCTTATTTTTATGTAGTTTGGATTTATTGATGTATTAGTGAACTACTAAAGCGTGTCAGAATTTTTACCACAATGTTACAAAATGTAACAAGCGTCGTCGGGATTAAAGCCAATGACTCATTTAATCGAGGTGCACCATGCTCAAGGGCAAGGCTACACGGGCATTAACAAATATTGTTTACAGCGAGATTGATAACAAAAGTACGGCCAATAAATACCCAATTAATCTCACTAACTCGACTAAAGAATAGTGCCAGCATCGACAATTGCTAAGATTGATATTGCGGTAAGTAAGCCAAGTTCAATTGGCAGCAAAGCGCTCTGCAAGTGGCATTGATTAAATCGGAAATTGAACAAATAGGTGGAATGAAACAGCCTGTAGCAAGCTATTTTTAAAAATGAGATTTGAACCTCTGACCCTCACGCCCCCAGCGTGATGCGCTACCAAGCTGCGCTAATCACCGACGTCACAACAATAACGCTGCATAATAACCATTTCAGTATCAATAATATAAATCCAAAACCAGCTTAATTCAACAAACTCTAAATCAGATACTGCGGCAATGAAAAGCTAAAGGTCGTGCCTTGACGTTCAATGCTCGATACCGTGATATTGGTTTGATGCAGCGCTAACAACTCTTTGACGATTGCCAATCCTAAGCCGGCATTCTGGCTCGTGCCATCTTGGGCGTTGGCCGCGCGAAAATGCGCCTCAAATACCCGCGGCAATGCGTCTTTTGGAATGCCCGCTCCGGTGTCTGACACCCTGATTAATATTCGTGGCTGGTGCTCCAGCTCAATTGACTCAAAGGTTATCTCTATTTGGCCATCGGGCGGTGTATGGCGAATAGCGTTGGCGACTAAATTACCTAACACCCGCTCAAGTTTTGCGATATCAGCGTCAACCTGAATGCTCGAATCTCGTGGTGAAACGGTTAGTGTCACCTGAGCCGTTTGCGCTCGCAGCTTAAAGGACTCAATAATATCTTGTGCTAGTTCAGCCACAGCGACTGGTTCGCGATCAAGCTCAACACTGCCCGTTTCCAAATGGGCTAATTCAAAAACCTGTTCCACTAAACTGCTTAACGTTTTGGCATTTTTCAATGCGATATCAATATAATGGTCCTGTTCGCTGGCTCGCTGGGCCACAGGTTTGGCTTGTTGCTGCTGCCAAGTTTCCAAATAACCGGTCAGTGAAGCCAGTGGCGTGCGCAAATCATGAGAAATATAGGACAATAGTTCTTTGCGCTGCAGATCTATGGTGGCTAACTGTTCAAATTGCTCGTTAATAGTAACGGCCATTTGATTAATGACATGGTTTAGCTGCGCGACTTCATTACCCGGCGCTGGGGGCATTACATTGGGGCTAGGATCTAACAGTGCGCCTTGGCGCCAGCCTTGATTTTTATGATAAGAGACGACCTTTGAGTTAAGGGCTCTTAATGGTTTCGTTATCGCTAACACAATGATAATACTGGCCAATAAAGCAAATAGTAGCGCGCCGATAAAAATCGCGCCGGTTTGGGTTGCTATCTTGCTGCCTAAGAGGTTTTGATCGAGGTTATCTTGCAGCTCAGAGCCAATAATGACGTAGAGATAACCGAGTTGATTTTGGTTTTGATAAATTAGCGCTGCTGAAAATATTTTAGTGCGCAGAAGATGGCGCGGATCATCACCAAGTAACGGCCAGCTTACCTTTTGGCCAATGACTTGTTTGCCAACAGACGGCTTGTTTATAGACTGTTTATCAATAAATTGTTTAAGCGGTATCACATCAACCTTGCGTCGTTTTACTTTACCTTCTGGGGCCGAAAATGCCAAAATATTGCCGCTAAGATCGACTACATATATCTCAAAAGCAGGCCCGAGCAACATCATTGAATGAAATACGTGATCTAACACCACGGGATCAATCTTGCCCTTGGTAAATAATTGATTTTCCTTAATCATGTTTTTAGCCAGTTCTTGGTGTAGCGCCTGGGTTGTCACCTGTTGATTATGAACGGTTGATTGGCTAATAAACCACGCAAACAACAGTAAAATTATTACCATTAACGCGATAAATAGCCCAATAATCCGCGTCGCTAATGAGCTGGTTATGTTCATTAATATTTCCTTGGCCAGGTTAAATAAGTTGTTCAAATTTATAACCCACACCCCACACGGTATGGACATATTGTGGTTGCCCAGGGTCTGATTCTAATTTGGCCCGTAGCCGGTTAATGTGTGAGTTAACGGTGTGCTCATACCCTAGGTGATTATAACCCCACACAGAATCAAGTAACTGGGCCCGACTAAAAACCTGACCAGGATGGCTGGCTAAAAAATACAGCAAATCAAACTCGGTTGAGGTCAGAGGCACCGCTTTATCTCCCATCATCACTTTATGACTTGCTGGCATAATAGTCACCGACCCAACACTTAAATTACGCTGTTGCTCTTTAACCAACTCAATACTCGAACGCCTCAATAACGCGCGCACCCGCGCCATAAGTTCTCGCACCCCGAACGGTTTAGTTAAATAATCGTCAGCGCCGATTTCTAGCCCCATTACCCTGTCAGTTTCGGTGTCGCGCGCCGTTAACATCATAATAGGTGTTTGCTGGTCAGTTAACCGAACTTGACGACAAATTTCCATGCCATCAACGCCTGGCAACATAATGTCTAAAATAATTAAGTCAAATTGACCCGACAAGGCCAGTGCAAGCCCTTGAGTACCATCCTGGCTTTGCTCGGTCACAAAACCAGCCTGATTAAAATTGATCGCCAATAAATTAATCAGATCATGTTCGTCTTCAACAATCAGTACTCGTTGGGTCATTAGTTTTCCTTGTTAATCATACTTAATTGATTATTCAATTCGTTCAATGGTGAATTTAGCCACTTTTGATTCAAATCGATGTGACTGATTAAGCACTGAGCTTGTTAAGCCATCATCTTGAGTAACCACACCTTGATGCGCGGTAACAAAACCAACATCGTCTCGCGTCGCATCAAAGCCAATACCATTATCGGCAGGTCCTGGCATAGTGTCAGTACTTTCGGTGTTTTTCTCAGTGCCTGCATCATATACAGTTGCCAGCATTATCATTGACTCACCCGGCATTAAAGCAGAGATGTCATATTGTTTTAGACCGGTAAAAGCATCATTTGTATTCACCAACATGGTTGCCGCGCTATACATCAGCATTTGATGGTATGGAACCGTAATTTCGACCGACTGTGACATGCCGGGTGCAACGATGCCATCGCCAGAGTTTGCGGCCATAATGGCAGAGTCACTGAGAAAATCTGTGGTGTCTCCACCTTCAGCCAGTTTTTCTAGCCCAAGGCTAGCTGCCATTCCAACCTGCCATGGGTTATATTGCGCTTGATGCAACGCAAACGCCAAGGGTGAAAAAGGCTGATTATTGGTTAGGTTGTGCACCGTTAACCGATAACTAGCTTGCTTAGCATAATCATCGTCACTTTCATTGTCGGAGCAAGCCACCAGCGTTGCACCACACAATACCACGGCAGCTATTTTTGTTAATTTGTTCATCACCGCCTCCTATTGCACCGTAATGGTTACTTTTAAGACCGGATTTAACCAGCGATGAACGGTATTGTCTAAATCACTAAGCCCTGCTGCCGCGTCGTCATCGCCTAAACTGCCGCGATGAATATGAACCGCCATATTTTGTTCAGTGCTTGTCACGCCACTACCGCCCGTGCCTGATTTGCCACTGGGATCTGCTGGAATGCCTAATACTCCCGGCGCGCCAGAGTCTGCTGTGATAAGTTCGTTGTTCGCTTCGGTGCCAGCGTCATAGGCATTAACCATTAAAGTATACGTGCCGGCTTGGGTTGGAATTGACCAACTGTCGATCCCGGCAAACGCATCGTTGGTCGGCAGCAACATAGCGGCTAACGACAGATTGTCACCGGCATTAGCACTAATATCAAAACTGGCTACGGATTGCCCTGGCATTAATAGCCCGAGGTTAGGGTTTTTAACCACCATCGCCCCTGCCGCTACGGCGTCGGTATCTAATCCCGAAATATCGCCGCCTTCAGCCATCGCTTGCAGCGAGGTTGATGCTGCCATGCCAGCTTCAAAAAATTGATGGTCGGTTTGATGGGTTGCGACGATAAACGGCGTGAAATGAATACCTTGGGTTAAATTAGTAATCTCTAGGCTTAAGGTGGCGGCATGTGCCACCGAGCCAAACGCAAGCAGTGTGGCACAGCTAAAACTACGCAGTACGGGATATGTTAGTTTATTCATCGAGTTACTTCCTATTAGTGAGTGTGTTTAACACTATACAAAGCAGATCTCGCAAATTTATTCGTTAGTTATCACAAATTCATCACATTTGTTGTTTTGGCTAATAACCTATTCAATTGATCGCCCAACCAATGTCCATAAAGTCGACTGTCCATTCAAGCCAGTATCACTCAAGTGAACTAAATTTATGCTGGCCCCAATGCCAGGCGGTTTTTCGGATCTGTTAATGATTCAGCCTGACGCAGCTGGCTTTGACTGCCGGCGAGGATCAAGATAGCTAATATGCCAAATATTGGTAAATGACCGATAATTTCGGTTGGTCCAGACAATATCGTGGTGATAGTAAAAAACGACAGCAAGCACAACGCGATGAATCTTGTCGCCCAGCCTAACATTAATAAACCGCCTAACGTCGCTTCAAATACACCAGCGGCAAACACAAAATGTAAATGAGTATATTGCTCAAAACCTAGCTCGAACATAAAGTTATAAAAAGGAAAGTCTTGAATAAATAATAAGGCGGCGCCAGGTTCTAGCAATTTATTATTGAAGGCTAAGGTAATTAATTGTGCGCCCAAGGCGAGCCTAACGATCACAAAAGCTAAGTGTTGCAGCTGGGTTTTATTGATATAGCTAAAAATATCTAACCGCTGGTATAACTTGTGATCATTGGCGTTGATGGTTGGCGCAATGCAAAGGTACGCCAAACCAACACCAATAATTTCAAATAAATAATCAAAGCCGGTTGCCATTGAAAAAACGATTGGTAATGACAAGCCGACTAAGATCAACGCGACACCGGTTAAGCTAATCGAGATGCATGACAGTAAAATAGCGGCTACTTGTGCGACAACCCCAAGCATCATCAAAGACGGTGGTAAAATTAAGTTCGGCGCAAAAAAATCGCCCATCATTAAATTAGCAATAAATAATAGGTTTAATAATAAGATTAACACCAGCCATTGGCCGTTAAAAGCAACCTTAATGGGTTCACTAATCAAGTGATAAACTCTGCTAGCAAACGTGCAGGTGCCGATAGTGCAACGGTTGAGGCCATCGAGATATTGACTCACCAGCAGCAGCGTAATAGCCCCGCTTAGGGTCAGTAAGTTGATTGGATCTAACGCAAAACTAACCTGCGGGATCTCTCTGTCGATGATAAACCAACGGACATGAGCCGTGGCACTGCCACTTAACGTAATAGAAAATAACGTCAGTATCTGAATAATATATTTCATAATAAAGCCTTACGATCTTGGATAGCAGATTTTTTTATTGATTGTTGTATTGATGGTTTTTTGTTGGTGTTCATTTCAACAACTGGCGGTTGTAACCAGCTATTTTCGACGGCAGGTGGCGAGCTTAATGTTAATAAAAAAGCCTTGAGCTGTTTTAATTGATGCGGCATTAACCGCAACGGCTCTAAGTCATAATGAACGAGGTTGTTTCTTGGGCTTATCCCAGGCTCTAATTGCGGTTGAGCCTGATTATAATAGGTTAAAACAGCCATTAACGAACTGATGCTGCCATTGTGCATGTAGGGTGCTGTTTGTGCGACATTACGCAATGTCGGCACTTTATACGCAAATTTAAGTTCAGCTGAATTGCGTTTGGCAAAGGTTAACTCAGGGCAATTGTGCGGCGTATCACTGTAAATGCCACGGCAATTAAACGGACTTTGCAGCGCTAATTCAATGCCAGCAATCCGCCCAGTGTTTTTACTCGTCCCTTGATTGACAATGCCAGTCACCTGAAAGTCATGATTGGTAAACATGGGGCCGTTATGACAACGTAAACACTGACTGCTGTCGTCACTAATAAACAACTTTAACCCCGCTTGCTCCTGCACGGTTAAAAGGTTAGAAGTTTGCATGCGATTAAGCTCACTCGCAAAATGGTCAAAGCGAGATTTAGCTGGCATTAATAGCCGTTCGTACGCTGCAATGCTTTTACCAATATTAGCGAATACTTGGTTAACCTGTTGTTGTTGGTGCAAAGGGAAATTATGCCATGTCGCTGCGAGTTGCTTATCTAATGCCGTCGCGTTATTAGCATCAATCAATGGCATGGCATCTTTCGGCACATTAGGATCGCCTAACCAACCGGGCAACTGACCAAAGATAGCTTGATACTCGCTGTGATAATGGCTAAAAATTAAATGGGCTAATTGCAAACGATTAGCGCCGTGCTCGGCCGGATTTTCTAACGGGCCTAATGCTTGAGACCATAGGCTGTCGGCCCGACCGTCCCAAAATAACCACGCGCTGGTTGCCACGCCAATAATCGACGGAGTATGCATTGCCGTTATCCCGATGCCCTGTGACAACACCTGATTATCAGTAAATGCCTTAGCTGGGTGATGACAACTGGCACAAGCAACTTTGCCATTGCCACTCAAGCGTGGGTCAAAAAATAATTGATAACCTAATTTAGCGGCATTAAGATCATCACGCACTGCGTTACCAGGGTCGTAGAGGCTTGTTTTGGCGGCTAAGCTGCTTGGATCGGGTAAAACCAAACTATTAATCAACTTTATCTCATGCGCCGACCAAGACATCTGCTGGGTATTATCACAACTGACCAAAATTAAACTAACCAAGATCAGCATGACATATTGATAAAGTGTATTGCTAATGCCCACTGTTTAAGGCCTTAGTTCAAGGTTTAATTGTGCAAAGTCTGACAGTGTTTCGACGTTGATGTTAATCGTCCACTGGCCAAACATTTGAAATTTTAAACCTTGGATCAAAAAGTGAATTTGTTGATCCGTACCGACGCTAACTTCCCCAATCATTGGCTTGGTCGCTAAGCCATGACCATGAGCTGCCATGCCACCTGTGACTGTAATATTGTGGTGACTTATATCTGCATTGCTAAAATTGTTTGAATCTAATATCACTAAACTTACGCGCCAAGAATGCAGCTTGTTCAGTGCAATTGTACCAACGGGCTGTAGGGTTAACTCAAAGGAACCACCGTCTGAAATGATTTTATATGGTTGAGTGACCTGTTGATCACTAAGATTAATAACCATTTGCGCCGTGCTTTGCCATGGCAGCAACAATAAACAAATCATCACCATAAATCGACAATACCGCACAGCAGCAATTCTAGCCTCACCAATGTTTAAAGGCTGAGGCAATGGTCTATTTAACGGCTTAAATGGAGCGCGGTTGATACACATCGGATGACTTTACAAGATTTTATTGGGGCTCATACTAAAACATTAGAAAAACAAAAACAATGACACCAATCAATATCATTCCTATTAGCGTAACTAGAGTCAGTATGGGGCTAACTTAAAATCACGATGGGTCAGCAGGATTTATTCGAGTAAATGAACAAATTTTATTTCGGCCACTATTTTTGGCCTGATACAACGCAAAGTCGG
The DNA here is from genome assembly GCA_013214945.1 of Gammaproteobacteria bacterium. NCBI lineage: Bacteria > Pseudomonadati > Pseudomonadota > Gammaproteobacteria > Gammaproteobacteria bacterium. The sequence continues at coordinate 39,427 of JABSRT010000025.1, read as the reverse complement.
CATTTTTATACATAACAGTCAAAACTTCACCTGGCGGGATGATGCAAAATAAGCCAATGCTAATGGTGCAGCTTATATATTGTCCTTGGTATTCTATTTGGGTACTTTCAATAGAGAGCCTTAATCGTTCAAGAATCAACTCAGCTTCGTTTAAATCTGTTTCGGCAAACAATAAACCAAATTCTTCTCCGCCTATCCGACCAAACACATCAAAACTACGGATACTATTGGCGCAGCACTGGGTCAGTTTAATCAACACATCATCGCCAGCCGGATGGCCAAACTGATCATTAACCGCTTTAAAGTGATCGATATCTAAAATTGCCAGACTTAATGGCTGTGCACTTCTTACGTGTTTGTTCCAATGTTTCTCTGCGGTCGAAAAAAATGCACCTCGATTGAGTATGCCGGTTAGTGGATCAATCCGGGCGATCATTATCAGCTCTTGTTCTAATTCTTTTCTATATTCTATTTCAGCTTTAAGCTTGATGTGTTCTTCTTTTAAATCAGCACTTATCGCTTCGCTTTTTTCAAGGAAGTAGTGTCTTGAGTTTTCAAGCCACATAGAAATTATGGTGCAAAAAACGTAGGTAATAATAAACCGTACTTTGAAACTAGAAGAATAATTGTAAACGTCTATCGACAGTATGTTTGTTTGGCTAAAAGCAACAATGGCAATAAGTAAAACAAGTGTTGACCACATGCCACCTTCCTTTTTACCAAATAAAAAGCAACAAATTAGTGGCACAACATAAGCCCATAATACTTTTGAACCATCGGTCCCGCCAATGATGATCATATAACCAACTAAAGAAACAAATATGAAAGTATTAACACGGTAGACTAAATTTACATTTTTAACGTGTTTAAGTAACAGCCCTCCTATCATCAAACCAAATGCTGCAACTAATGTGAAAATAAATATAAAATTGTTCGCTATGAATAGGTTATACAGACCAAAAATAAGCATGGTCGGAATACCCAACAGAATAAAAATAATATAGTGCTGAATACGAATTTTTTCTTGTTCAGAAACCTGGGCCGATGCTGAAAATTCGCTAATTTTAGCATGCAGCCATGTCAGGGTTTTTTTAAACATTAACGCTCCCTTACTTTGAAGACAACAAAGTAGTAGATTTAGAACACGGTCTAAAAGAACTATAGTACATGTATTGGTAACTTCGATTTTTGCTGGCACCAATATCTAAATATGGCTAGAAAAACGAGTATCTTTGGCGAGGAGTACTTTGATGTATTGAGAGATAGTGCCCAATAAAAATCTCTAACCGCTGCCGTTGTAAAATAAGCACATTTAAGTGATGGATTAAAAAGAATCAGGCCGTTTTAACGCATAGGGCATTACGGCACAGCAGTCACGTTGAAGATTAAAAATGGTAAGTTAAACCCTTAATGAAGAATTGCTGTTAAAGCGTTGCAGTAGTTTCTGTAATAATACTTCTGGCTACGACTATTATATGTCATGCTATGAAAAACCCGTCAATAAAGCGCATTAACCTGCTGAAATTATAAGCTAAATAATGAAGTTAGCCCAGTTAACTCTATTGAGCTTGAATCGCCTAATGGGACTAAGCTATAATCCAAAAATATAAGATTATTTTTCTCTATATAATATAAATTGGTTCTTAGTTTTATATTGCCGATTGTTGATATCAATCAAATGAGTTTCGCCATGAATCATAATTCTTCCAATATTAAAGATAATAATACCGTAACAGATCAAGCAGTTGACTGGTGCATGCGAAGACACGACAATGAATTAACTAAACAAGAGCAAGCAGAGTTTGATGCCTGGATTAAAAGTGATAACCGTCACGCACATGAATATGACAAAGCACTAAAAATTTGGAATTTAAGTGCCCAACTTCTGCCTGTTTTTTCCGACCAAGCCAAGTTCAATAATGATCTAGTTGATGACTCAAATGTTTACCAACATCCACGCTCAAATTGGAGTACATTCGCGCAAGTTGCTTGCATGGCAATGTTTGTTATTCCGGTTTTAGGCTTTGTTGGCTGGCAAACTAACTTAATACCTAATAGTTTTCATAGCTATACGGCAGAGCAAAGCAGGCAACAGCATACGTTACCTGATGGCAGTGTTGTAGAACTAAACGTAAATACACAACTGAGTTATGCTAATTACCGAGATCGCCGCCAAATTACACTTAATCAGGGCGAAGTCTACTTTGATGTCGCACATAACAAAGAACACCCTTTCAAGGTATCTACTGCCTCAGGAGAAATTACGGTCACCGGGACACGTTTCAATGTATGGAACTATCTAGACAATGTCGCTGTTTCTGTTACGCAAGGGTCGGTTAATGTTAAGAACTCATACGCTGAGACTAACCTAACCCCTGGATTACAAACAAAATTCAGCGCATCAAACCCACAACTTCTCGTTAAAAATGTAGAGACTAATCAGGTGCTTGCATGGCGAAATGGACAATTAATTTTAGATGATCTGTCACTTGCTGAAGCGATACCTCTCATTAATCGTTATTTGAAAGAAACACCTTTATTTTTAGCTAACCAATCAGTCGCTAACCTACGCATTGGCGGTATATATCACATTGAAAAAATGGATAATTTACTAACAATATTAGCGGAAATACTACCAATAAACATAAATCAACAAGATGATGGCAGCATGCTAATTTCTAATCAATACAGCAACTGAAATCGTTAATTTCAAAAATACACGTGTTAAAGACTACAAAAATTAACCCTACTACCAATTTAATAGGCCAGATCACCTAAAATATTGCTAACTTCGTAATACATTGAAAGTGTTAATGTTTGATAAAGCAAGTTTGTGCATCATGGATGCTGCGAGGGTTGAATTACAACGACTTGCTGTTGTAACAGCAATAATACCGAATGACCAATAACTGGCTGTTGAGAACGACATGGACAACGTTATCTATAGAACAAATTTACCTGTAGGTAACGTTACCTACAGGTCATAGGTAACATCGCTAAGGTTAAAATTTTCCTTTATATTATACTGGTGTAACAAATACTAGAGATAAAACAAACCAAGCCAATAGATGTCAGCCATTGTGGTTTATAAGTTAAAAGCAGCGACTGCAACAAGGCCACTAGTGTTAATAACCCCAAATAAACAACCAATCCGTAACCTAGACCTTGTACCGCAATAAATAGACTCATCGCCAGTAACAAAGCGGCATATCCGCAAACTCTAAAAATAAACAACTGCCGTAAAGAAGCCATTTTCTTTTGCGGGTAAAGCTGTTTAAAATGTCGTTTCATTGACAGGCTGATTAAAAAAAAGCCTAAAAGAATCAATCCAACAGCAATGGCGATCATAACCTTGCCTCATTTGTCGTACGCGTTACGTTATTCATGTGAATGTTTTGAGCAGATACAGTAGCAATTATTGGCGTTACTTCTTGCTTACCATGCATTCGATAAGCTGCGAGGCCAAAACACCCAGAAAAAAGCAACATCGTAAAATCAAAACCGGCCAAGACCCAATTCCCATTAACCAAGCTATTAGCCAAATGTACCTCTGTTGTTAGAAAATTAAGCATAGGCAACAAGCCAAAAAGCATGGTGGCAACAGCAAGTTGATCAACCCACATTTGCGTAGTGGAACGTTTGCCAGCAAGAAAATAAGGATAAGCTAACATAACCGCCCAACTAATAAACAAGCCGTTTATTTCCCAATGTTCTCGTCCTTCAAAGCTTGCAGGTAATAGTCGGTTAAGCCAAAAATAAACCGCAATGCCGATAGGTAAACCAACAAGCGTGCCAATGTTAATACGCTCAACAAAAATAAGGCCTTTGCTCGCTAATCCTTTTTTTTGCGCCCGCTCACGTCGTTTGCTGGCCCACAAAATCATGCCCGAAGCGATCATCCCTGCGCCCATTAAGCCCGAAATAAAATATAACCAACGTAACAGATAGCCAGAAAATTTACCTTCATGCAAAATGGTCATCGTGTCACGAAACGTCATTGCTGCACTAGATGACTCACTGCCCTGGCTGCTATGTTCTAATTCAGCCGTTACGGCGTTGTAAGTGAAGCTTTTGCCATCTGACAGGCCGTCATAGCCGTACTGGGAAACCTCAATATGAGCATTGATATCACCACGATTTTCAATACCAATGTAGGCAATATTGTTCTGCCCTATCTGCTTATCTACGTCAGGCAGTATACTGCTAAGGCTAATATTTTCAGCAGCAACGCCAGCAAAATCCTTATGCGCTTCACCTTGTGAATAGACAGCCTCGTAAAAACGGTCTTTATTGACTTCACCAACCCCATAAGAGGCGCCTATTAACCCTGGCATAGTGGTATACATTAAAAAGAGTAAACCACTATAAGTAATCATTAAATGAAAAGGCAGTGGCAAGACACTTAATACATTATGCATATCACGCCATGAATGCTGTTTTTTCCCAGGGCGAAAGGTAAAAAAATCTTTAAAAATTTGTTTATGAATAACAATACCAGTAATTAAACCAACCAGCATGAACATGCTGCATAAACTCGTTAACCAATAAGCTAATACAGTGGGCATATAATGTAAGGCGTAATGCATTCGGTACAAAGTGCGACCGCCCCCCGTCTTCCTAACGATTAATGGTTCACCAGTATCTAAATTGAGCACTTCGTCGTGCCATTTGTCGACCATTTTACCGTCTTTATCTTTAGACTTTTCAGTCCAGTAAATAGCTAACGCCGAGAACCGGCCGATGGGAAAGTCGACCCACCACTGTAACGAATCAGGCGCGACTTTGTTTAACCGCTGCTCTGCAACATTGAGCAACTGTTGTTGGTCAATTTCTGCGGCTTGTGGTATTTCCGGTTGCATCCAATAGGTTATTTCATCATTAAAATAGCCAACGGAGCCCGTAATAAACATAAAATACAACACAGTAGCAACCACTAAACCGGCCCAAGTATGCAGCCACAACATTGATTGGCGAAAATTTCCCTTTGCAGCACTCACTATGTTATCTCCGGCATAAATAGGTAAACAACACTGGCACATACCACACTAACTAAAATGATACTGCGCCAAACTTGCCGTAAAGACGCAACCGAATAAACCCACATAACGATTGCCGCATATATTAAATAACTCACTAACATGCCAGTGATTACACCTGAACCGTTTGGGCTAGCCAGCAGATAAGACAATACAATAGATAGCAAATTGCTCAGTACGTAGCCACCAATAATAGCGGCAAATGCACGAGAGCAAATGGCAAAAGATTCTTTTTGCATAATATTAGCTAAATGATTATTTATTGATGTTCTGTTATTAGCGTTATTCATATTAATGATTAATCTCTGGCGTCATCATCACTGAAAGCGGAATATAAATCGGGTAAATACGGCTGGTATGCTTTCCAGCGTTCTACCGAGCGAGTATATATTGGCTGGCGTACCTGCCAACGACTCGGTGTTTGTACCGCTCGCTCATTTTTATGGAAATTTAAACATTCGTCATGCCAAGGTACTCCAAGAAACTCAATTAAGCCTGACGCTTGACCCGCTAAATCGGCCACGGTGTTTTCATAAGGCATATCAAAAATTTGCAGTGGTAAAACAGCTTGCCAATGTGCCATTATTCGCTGGTATTGCTTTCTGTAAAAAGCTAGATCATTAAAGTCAGTAGACCATTGTTGATCTGGATTAAAGTTTTCCATCCAAATTGACAGCGCATTATCACGCCCATTACGATGACAATGAACCACTTTAGCGTTGGGAAAAAGTAACGCTGCAAAACCAAGTTGGAAGAAATTTAACGGTGATTTATCGCTAATTCTTACATGGTCTGTTTGTGTTCCATCGCGTAACGATTCAAGATATTTGCCTGCCAGCAGCCTACTTTGCATATTGCCATCTTTAGCACCCTCGGCTGTCGGCTCAGCTAACAGCAATGCTGCTTGCCACATCGCACTGTCTGCATCACCATTTTCTGATAATGTTAATGCCGCTAGTCGGCCAAGATCAGCTAATTCGCCAGCACCGTGTAATTGCGGATGTGCCGATAATATTTGTTCGGTTAATGTTGTGCCAGAGCGCGGTAAACCGACAATAAATACTGGTTGGTCGGTGCCTAAACCTAAACGTTTGTGCTTAGTAAAGAATTCAGCGGTATAGGTATTAATCATCTGGTCCACCCGAGCTGCCAAGGCTGCTCGATCTAATCGACCTGCGGTAGCTTGGCGTGCACTGCTCGCTAATAAACCTGCTGATGCTGCCGCTTGATAATCTTTACGTTTATTATGGTATTTAGTTAAGCCATAACCAATCAAGGCTTTGGCTTCATCTTTGACCTTCTCATCACGTAATGTCGACTCACCATATTGCATCCAGTTTGGCGTGTGTTGCTGCTGTGCATGCTTAGCTATCGGTAATAATTCAGGCTCAGCGTCTTTTGGTAATAACGACAAATATTGACCTAAGGCCATGGAATGATCGGGGCGTCGGTTTAATACATTTAAATACGCAGACAATGCACCATCGGCTTCTCCCATATCCTCAAGCGTACGGCCTAAACCTAGCCAACCTTCAAGATGATCAGGATTCATGCCTAATGATTGCCTAAATAGCGATTCAGCGCGTTTTACTTTGCCATTTTGCGACATTTGGTTACCTAAACGGCTACGAGCAGCAACCAAACTAGGATCTTGCTTTACTGCACGCTCTAGACACTCCAAGGCGTCTTCGAACTGACTTGCTTGAATTAATAACGTGCCAAGGTTCAAATATGTTTCAGCGCGGGTATCATCAATCAACAAAGCATTTTTTAGCGCGCTAAATGCTAAGTCGCGTTTACCCATTTGCTTGCATGCGGTGCCAAGGTTATGCCAGCCATCAGCAAATTTAACATCAATCGTTATCGACTCATTAAAACATAGGCAGGCGTTGTCCATTTGCCCTGCTATCGCATAAATTCGGCCTAAATCAGACCATGCCTGGGGATCATCAGGTGTTAAAGCACAGGCACGCTTACCTGAAGTAATCGCTGAGCCGGGTTTATTGCTGGCAGCGTGTAACAAACCAAGGTGTCGATGGGCTTGGGCATCTTCGGGATGTTGCTCAAGGTGTTCATTACAGACACTAAAAGCTAACACCGCATTGTTTTCATCTAACGCGGCATTCATCTTCTCAGTTAATGTTTGGCTGCCACCAGCCACTGTCACCGCGTCATTTTTAGCGGTGTTTTCAAATATTGTATCAGTCATGTTTGAGCTACTCCCCCAACTTGATGGGGTTAAATTATTGGCGTTAAAAGGCTTCATAAAAATATTATGGTTATGTTATATAAACGTACGAGATTCATAATAATTTAATGTATTTTTAATTACCTTTTATTACAACAACTTACAAAGCAAGAGCATGACTAACACATTGGCTAAAAAGCGTAACTGAACTTGGTAAACACCGTTCTATCGGTACGAATAAATTGCTGAGTGTCATCTTCAAAACCATTGTCGGCGTAACCAATATAAAACAACGTTTGGGGGTTAATAGTGTAAGAATATAAAAGTTGAGTCGTTAGGTATTCTTCATGTTTATTAATAGAATCGTCGTACAGGTATAACTCAGGATTTTTTTCAAGTTTGGTATATTGCATAATAAACCGTAATTGTTGACGGCTATTAAATTGCCAAATTAACTTAGTATCAATCACATCAGCATTATATAATTCGCCGCCATCAACCGTTAAATATGAATAGTCATATTCAGCCTCAAGTTGAAAGTTCTGATTAATTTGCCAGTTTATATGGCTCGCTATTTTAAAGCGGGTACCTAATTGCTCATTACTATAATCAATTTGATCGCCGTATCTCATAAAGCTTGAAACGGTAATATCAGCAATCGGCGTAAATTCTAGCCATAGCGTCATTTGATTTTCTCGATAATAGCGTTCTTGGTATAAACTATTAAGACTCTTAATGCCTAACTCGATAGTCGATTGTTTTGCACCTTCGAATGTCATCGAAAAATATGTACCTTGTTCTAATAACCTATTGTCTAGGTCCCAACTTTTATCCCAATCAGCACTGATTTTAAATTGATTCATCGAAATTGCCGACATCCAGGTATGTTCACTTGCAAACCAATCTTTGCTCCCTCCTAAACTTATCCCTTGAAAACTAACCTTTGACTGAAAACCTAAATCGGCACGAAAATCTGTATCAACTCGATTTAACTCGCCAAACAAACTGAAATCTGCACTGCGGTGATCAAGGTTTATCAAATAGGCTTGCCCTGATTGAAGCGCCTTTAAATCATAGTCTTGTTGTACTTGCTCAGGGTTTTTCGTATCACTGTTAGCGAGTTGGTAATTAACACTGGTTTGGTTATTAATCCAGTAAGAGCCATCAATCGATAGTAACCTGTTGTAATAACCGTCTGCTTCACGGCTTGTCAGTAACACACCGATGTTATTGAGTTTGCCCATGTCTAGGCGATAACGCGCTATTAGAGCCGTACTTTTGGCGTCTACTTTAGTTAAACTAGAACCTTGATTACTTGGAATTAATATATTGGTTTGCTGGTCATCAGCAACCATAACGCCATATAAATGGTCATTGGTTTTACCGGTCAATTTCAGACCATAAGTAGGATCTGCAATATTGCGACTATGGACAAAACCAAACAAAGGCGTTGTTAAGTAGTCGGCCCCATCAACAAAAAACTGCCGTTTCTCTTCATAATAAAGGGCATCGTTAGTATTAATCGCTAACTGAGCATCGTCTGCTTCTACTTGGGAGAAATCCGGGTTAAGCGTGGCGTTTAATAGTAAATTTTGGTTTATTCCCCAACGTACATTCAAACCCACATCTTTTTTCACCTTGCCTTGTTGCCAACGCTGTGCATTATTTGCGCCTGCAAGGTCTTTTATATCGGTACGCCCTACTGTTACCGTAGGGGTTACTTGAAAGTTTTGGGTCTTTTTAATATTTTTAAAACCAACCAATGGCTTATACTGACAAATAACACATTTACGGTTGTGATCTTGTTGATAGTTCGCAATTTCGACTAAGTTGTCTCGCGGATAATTACGTTTAACAGCAATATTCCAAGTCAGTTCTTTTCCGGTATCGGGAAACCTTAATACATGAAAAGGAATGCTCATTTCAACCACATAGCCCTCATCATTAATCTTACCGACACTTTGCCAAATAGCATTCCAAGAATGGTCTTCCTCTTCATCCTTATCGTCACTTTCTTTTGTGGTCATATCGGCCTGTGCGCCAAGCGGGTTAACAAAAAAACCAAAACCTGATCGTTTATCATTGTAAGTATCAATAATAATACCGACATTATCATCTGTAAAAATATTGTCGTGCTTACGTAAGTTAGCTCTTATATTTTTAGGATTTGGATCAAACGCTTGAATGGCAATATGTAAATGGCTGTCATCTTGATACAAATAAGCAATAGTTTTAACCGGTGCAAGGGCATTGTAGATAGGTTCGTTTTGATATTTTAATTCAATACGCGTAGATTGCTGCCATACGGGTTCATCTAATACACCGTCTAAAGTCGGGGCATTAGTACCATAATGCAATAGATACTTGGTTTGCATCGGCTTTTTAGTTTGATCTTGAGTAACTTCAACAGAAACAACAGAATAAGATGCTAACAATAGAATACTTGATAATAATTTAAATAACGTTAAGCGCAAGAGTTCACCTTTTTGAAGCCCCTTTACAACTGTTTAAAACTCATAATCAAGCGAAATAAGCATTATTGTTATTAATGCACATATTAACGATTTCATTACAGTGATTCATTAATTGAAAGGGAGTTATAGAATAAATACCATGCCTATATAACGAACTAGAATGTAAAATAGTTAATGTGTTTTGTTAAAAAACAAAAGATTATTCTATTTAATATCTGTAACACTGGCTCCGTCCTAGCGGGCTGCTGGCCCTATATTAATCGTGGAAAAAATCAGATAATAACTAAACTGGCGAATGTCTCTTGCAGTTGGTTAGTTGAAATACCGGTTGGCTGGTTTAAATCGTGGATTGGCACCGCGCAATATTTGCCGATGAAACACATATCTTTGGGTAGCTTTTCATGCAATGAAAAATTCAATCTAAACTGCACTTCTTTAGCTTCGCTGTCCCAGTGAATAACAGTTACAGCATTAAAATCAAAAAAGGCGTTAACGAGTGGGAAAGCCGCTTTATAAAAGCTTTCTTTCATAGAAAAAATAATCGTGAAAACTTGTTCTGGTGTCATTGTTGCGTGGCGTAAAAACTTGAGCTCTTGTGTTTGCAAGATGTAACTACTCGTTTCCTCAACCACGCTTGGTGTAACAGTCTTTTCTATATCAACCCCTAAGCCAACAATAGCTTGATCTTGAGAAACCACGGCAATAGCAAATTGTGCACTATGACTGATAGACCCTTTGATCCCCATTGGCCATAAAGGGTTTCTAAATTTTCCGGTACCTACTGTCGACGGATACCGGCCAAGCTTACTCAACGCTATTTTCGAACAATAACGACCCGCTAAAAATTCAGCCTTACGTTTAAAAACTGACCGCTCGAGTGCTAGCGGAAAGTTAATATTCCAAGATTTAAAGAGCTGGTCATCATAGGTTAACGCGTTAAAACAACAACCGGCTTGAGTAATGTTATCTGCCCCCAGCCAATCAAGCTGACCGAGGGGGTAAATGAAGGGTGTTTTCACACAAATGTCAGCGATCATGGCAATACAAGCGTCTTTCGTTCAATCACTATAGCTTGATTAATCTGCTGTTCGGTAAAAGGTATTATCGGCCAATGCTGTTGTGAAAATAACTTAGTTTGATCATTATAAAATGGCGAAGAAACTTCACTCGATTGAGAAAAGGCTAACAATCCTTTGGCTTGCGGCCCTTCGTTAGTAAAGGTGACCAGTTGAATATAACTGCTGCCTTTTTCAACGTGTAATGGCGCTGGTTTAGTATCATCTTGCTGCGCTGTTTCAAGAACATTATATATCCCTAAATCACCGTAGCCGCCAGGCAGGCTTATTTTATCTTTACCACGAATAGCCAACTGAATATCGCCCCAGCGGGCATTATCTGCAAGTTTGAGCTTTCTAATTCTTTCACCTCCTTCAATAAGCGCCTGCTTAATGCCATTAATGTTCGAAGGCTTGTTTAAATCGATGCCTCGCGGAGTATTTAAAGGGGCTTGAACATCAAAAGGAATACGCCAACCCTGTTTAGCGTTGTGGAAAAAATTCATGAATGCATCAAAATATATAAAACCTAAACCACTATCAATATTAGCCTGACCATCCCAACTTTTCAGACTTGAACAAGCCTGAGTCAAGGATTCATCTGATTGTTGTGTTACACAAAAAGCTAATAGATCAGCTAACACCAAGTCGGCTAAATAGACCTCATTATCAGTGACCATCTGCTCTAAAAATCTTTCGGTTAGCAGGTTATCACCTTGCAGCCGATTTAAAGCAAAGCGAGTTCGCAGCTTTAATTTGCTATCTTGACGCGTTACCAATGGGGAGAATCCTTCAACAGGATGCTTAGGGTTAGTAAGCCAAGCACTATCATTAGAATTTTGGACAAAGTCGTCACGTAATAAGGTCGGCATTTTCGCGGCAGGAGTAATGCCGGCTTGAGCAGAAGAAGGATCGACATGCCAGAGACATTGACTCGAGTTCCCTTTCAATCCAGGTAAGCCTTCGGCAGCAAGTTCAGGAATTTCACATGCTGTTAATTGCTTTTTCAACAAATAAGGAACCACCGACTGGTTCATATATAACGCGTTGCCTTTATCATCTGCAGCCAAGGTATTGACCCAAGGAATACCTTGAATTTTTTCTACGCTATCTCGTAATGACAACGTATCTTTAGCTTTATTAATTGCATACCATTGCTGTAATACTCTGGTATTAGACAGATTGGCATCTTGCAGAGCATAGGCTTGATTGTCACCCCAATCCATTAAACCAGGCCAGGTAATTAATGGACCAAATTTGGACAGGTAAAAATCATGGCTTATGTCTGACAACAGCCCATCGTCATTAAGTACTTTGATCTGTAGCGTTTGTTTCTTTAATGCATAGGATTTACCATCGACCAGGTATTTCTTATCGTCCTGTGGGTCAAGATCTAACCGATATATAGTGAAATGGTTCGAGCTATCAACCGTATGGGTCCAAGCTACATTGTTATTAAATCCGATATTAAGTAATGGTAAACCGGGTAATGCGGCGCCCATAACATCGAGCTGGCCAGGAATAGTTAAATGCATTTGATAAAAGCGTAATGCACCGCTCCATGGAAAGTGAGGGTTAGCTAATAACATGCCTTTGCCGTTGATGGTTCGACTACGACCAACCGCAACGCCGTTACTGCCCACGCCTAATTGTAAATTCCCCTGCCAACTTGACTGAGCAATATCGTATTGAGCTTCGCTAGTCGTGACATTATCAACTTTGTCCATAATCCATTGCCACCAACTTTTAGGTGGCTGAGCACCAACTAACGCCTGTGAAAATTTGCCAATGCCACCTTCTACCAATAACCGCCGGGTTAAACGCACCAAATCTTCATAGGTAATATCACCGACCCACGGCTGTTTATAACAGCTCATACTTTTTGAATTAGCTTGTGCTAAAAAAAGATTAAAACCTGCCGCATACCCCATAAGTAGTTGCTGAATATCATGGGGCTGAGCTTGCCAAAACTTTTCAATTTCTGCTGGTGAATTAAGCCAAGTGAAGAAGAAATCTGAAGTTATATTATTTAGCTTCGCTGACGATTCCCCATGCGAACCTAAATAACGAGCCCGCTCTCCACGTGCAGTTAATACTTCATCCATCAACAAACATGCATTGTCACGAGCATAAACATAACCAATTCCGTAACCTAAACCTTGCTCATCTTGTGCTTTAATGTGGGGAATACCGTAGGTAGTCCACCGAATATCCACTTTAGCCCCGTTGTTGTTTGTTACAGCCCAACTGTTTGTTGCAGCCCAACTATATGATGTAAGGCATAATAAAAAGAGATATAAGCAATTTTTCATTAACAGTAACCTTTGATGACCAATATTTTTTATCGAATATATTTAACACTGTGACTAATGAAACGTTATTAACCAGTTTCTAATAAAGATTGACTAAATGAAGTTGAGTCAGGTGCTGTTTGTTGTGCTAAGTAGGCATGCAAAGACTCTGCTATTTCATCGGAACGAACGGCTAAAACCGATAATAATGTATCACTTAAACCATGAGTCGATTCATTACTGCCTTGTAAGTATATTGCCGGCTTACAACGATCATCGGTTTGTAATCGATAATTTCTGTCTACGTTGTACTCACCAATATATTCAGCCAATGGAGCCAATAAATCTAAATGCTGGTTACGCTCATACCCCGTAGCGAGAATAACAGCGTCGTAACGTTGAGTTATCTCTGCACCAGTCGCACTATTGTGTGAAACGAGATCTATGCCTTGTTCCGTAGCCGTTACCTTAATAATGTTGGTTGAACAATGAAAACTATGACGCTGTACGCCTGATACCTTCTGTTTATAAAGAATATTATAAATTTGCTTGATCATCGGCTCATCAATTACTGAGTAATTAGTATGCTGATATTCTTTTAACTGGCGATCTCTTTCTGTTTGTTCCTTTTGCGTATACATCGCATCTGTCGCCGCCGGCGCAAAGACTTCATTAACAAAAGGGCTTGAGTCTGCAGGTCGTAGCGTCAGACTGCGCGATATCATATCGGCTTGTACTGAAGGGTAAGTATCATTGATATCAATAAATGCTTCTGCAGCGCTTTGTCCACCACCAATAATCGCAATGCGCATTGGCTTACCTTTAGCACAAGGCAGTTTCGACATATTCAACAAATAGCTAGAATGATGAAAAACACGAGAATCGGATTTAAGGTGTTTAAATAGCTGTGGAATACGAGCACTTCCTCCTGGGCTAACAATTAATGAACGGGTTTCACGCTCAAATTTGTTACCATTAATATCTTTAGCAATCACGCGCAGCGTTTCAACATGACCGTTATTTCCCTTAGAAAGAACCGGCTCAACCGACAACACTTCTTCACCATAATTAAACTGTTTAGCAAAATGTTTCGCTATCCACGAAAGGTAATCATTAAACTCTAATCGACTAGGGTAAAATGTGCCCAGGTTAATAAAATCAACCAAACGATCGTGTTTATGTAAATAATTAACAAAAGAATAAGGGCTACTAGGATTACGTAATGTGACCAAATCTTTCAAAAATGATACTTGTAAATCACTTTGTCCGGTAATGGTATTACCATGCCAGCGATAATTAGCCTGTTTATCGAGAAACAGCGTCGACAGTGCACCTTGCGACTTGGATCGCTCTTCTAGAGCAATTGATAAAGCAAGATTTGAGGGGCCGCAACCGACACCAATTAAATCGTAAACAGTAGACACAATAGAATCTTTCATATTCTTATACCTTATTTATTCGTGCGTTATTATTTATATTCCAACAGTCTGGAATACCTAGCAGTAATTATTTCTAAGCAAATATTTATAGTTAATAGATACGAAATTAAGCCAATTAAATTTAGTATTATTCGGCTTAATTTAAATTGTCAGCAATCGGTAAATATATATGTCCTGGCTAGTCCTCAATTAACTGGCAAGGAAATACAATTACTTATTCAGCTTCATGCTCCGTGCATACCATGGCCGACGAGGCACCCGTTTCATTAGGTCTGGCACATCGTCTTCACCACTAAATGCGATACTAAGCGCTAATTTCATCCCTTCAACATCCAGATCTACAGCCTTACTGTTAGATTCGACATTATGAGCACTATGTTCAACCGCCTCATTGCTGTTCCCAACATTATGATCACTATGATCAACCGTCTCATTGTCGTGGCCACCAGTTGGTGTGCTGTATCCAACTGGTGCGCAACCATGAGCTGACGAGCCCAACCAAGGGTCGTCCACTTCTACCCATTTACCGGCCGCAAACCAAGAAATCCCCTTGACTTGCTTTCGGCGTACTTCCCCTGGATGTAACCATTCGTGCGCCCGGAACCAATCTTCAATCCTGTCATCAATCCAGCGATGAAACATCCAAAATACGGGGTTAACATGAGAAGAAAATGGGTCACCTAAATAATCATTTTCGGGTAAAAACCAACGGGAAGAGAAATCTGATGGCCACCTGTCCCAAGGAACTGGCATATCGTTAGTAGGGTCACGCGTTATTGTCGCCCAGCGCATATGTAACCAATCATGCATGCCTAGTTCCATCTCAGAGCCAAACTCTGCTAAGGTTAAACGCGCCAAATATTGAGGGTCTTGGTATTGTGATTCCCAAACTTGATAGTTACTGTAAAAAGTATTACTGCCCTTAACGTCATTTAACCACTGGGTATATTCGTCGTCCCCCTCAGACTCCCAAGCAGGTGGAACTGAGCAACCATCGTTATTTTCGTAATAACGAATAAAACCGGCTAAATCTTGTTCAACAAATGGCGCAGGCAAAGGCAGTTTCGACCAGCCTTTTAAGTCGGGCTGTAACATACGTGCTTTATGAAGCATATCTCGATGCATAAAAAAGAAATCTTCACCAGAGCCATTCTTATGTTTATTATCACCACGTGCTCCACGTTCTTTATCGCGAACGCCGGGTTGCCACCCAAGGCGACGTAAAGCGTCACGTTTATCATTTGGTAGTTTGTGCCATTTATCGCGTACGGCATGCCATAACTGATGAAATAAACGATGCTCTGGCGACACCAGCCAAGCCGTAAGTGGAGCATTAAATTTAATTTTGTCTCTGGCTAAAGGGAAAGCTTGTTTTCGAGCAATAAACGGACAATCGCGTTCAGGTAAATGCAACGCGCGGTCTAAGCGTCGAATGCTACCACTTAAGGTGCCACTGCCTGAGCCACCCCACCGTCCCCAAACCTCATCAAGTAATGCGGTGCAGTCATAACTTGGGATAGCAGACAATGAATCTCTGGCAATTAATCGCCAACGGATCTTTTCAGGCTTGTCATCAACAATATCGCCTATCACACGGTATTGCGGCGTATCGGCACTGCGTAACGTTTCTGGCAAGCCAATATAACCTCTAATACTTCGTCCTGTTACGCCAACGTCAAGTACTAACTCAGCCCCCCTTAGTGGCAACCCTGCTAAACCAGAGTCTTTAAACTCTATATCCCAAATACCCCGTAATCGATTCGCAAGCAAAGTACCTTCATTTGTTGCTGGCTCTGGTACTGCTTCGCCAGAAGTTATGTCTTGCGCAGCGAGCTCATCAAGATGTTGTCGAATTTGACGCTGACCAAAATAAATGCTCGGCAATACGATGCTTGTTGCCGACAACCCCATTAAAAATTTCCGTCGAGAAAACGTCATGACTTTACCTGTAGTTAAACGGCACAGAACTCACTTTAGTCGCGCCTAATGCTTTAATAACGAAAGAGTAGTGAAAAAATTTAAGCTAAAAATTCATCGCTGCTATCACGTAAAAGCGATAAAACGCATTTGCTGGATAAAAACTTTTTAACTCTGATTAAATTTTCTCGTCTTAGGCACGTTTATCTACTAATTGACAACATCACTATTCAAATAGAAAAAGGTAGAGTATGAACACAGCGCACAGTAAAAAATCCCGATATTTTGGCATCCTCGCTCTGGTATTGGTTATCGTTGCTGTTGGCAGCTCCGCAGCATGGTATTTTTACAAACAAGGAATGAGCCTAACCGCTAAAGAGTTATACCCCAAAGAAATCATGAGCCATGCAAAAGAACTACAAGATACGATTATCTCGTTCGATGCCCATATAAATGTGCCTCTTGATTTTAATACTGAGCTAGTCGAAGCAAATACCGATACTCAATACCAATTCGATTTAATAAAAGCCGCGAAAGGTCGATTATCTGGCGGCGCATTAACCATACTTGGTTGGCCTGAAATATGGAATGGCTCTAACGCGCCTCATCGTCCAACGCTGGGCATGTTAGATGAAGCACAACAACAGCAAGAAGTTCGCTACAAAATTATTACCAATATAGTGCGCGACTACCCAAACCAAGCCGGCATTGCGTTTACCCCTGCCGACTTTAATCGCTTATACACGGAAAACAAATTCGCCATTATAATCAGCATGCTTAACGCCTATCCTTTGGGTAATGATCTCTCTCTTCTAGACACATGGGCAGCGCGTGGTATGCGTATCTTTGGCTTCAATTATGTCGGTAATAATAACTGGTCAGACTCGTCACGCCCGATGCCATTTTTTAATGACACAACAGATGCTTTAGAGGGGTTATCACCACTTGGTGAAAAAGCCGTGCATCGCCTTAATGACCTTGGCGTGGTGATAGATGTTTCACAAATGTCGAGTAAAGCGTTAAAGCGTGTTACTCAACTAACCCGCGCTCCTATTATCGCTTCTCATTCAGCGATGCGAGCCATTGTCGACATACCGCGAAACATTAGTGATAAAGAGTTACAACTGATTAAACGTACAGGCGGTATGGTTCATGTTGTTGGCTTTACGACCTACCTAAAGGCCTTAAGTGAACGTACGTTAAACAAGCTGAATATTTTAAGAAAAGAATTTAATTTACAACCCTTAGAAATGCAAGAAAACCTCGCCAATGCGCATATGCCTGGTGACGCAGTTATCGCCATTTGGTCAGAACAAAAATTTGGCGAATACGCAGGTTCTCTCTATAGCATTATGGAAAATGAGCCTAAAAGCACCCTCAAAGATTATTGTGATCATATTGACTACGCCGTTAAGAAAATTGGTATTGACCATGTAGGCATCAGCTCTGATTTTAACGATGGGGGGGGCGTTGAAGGATGGATGGATGTCAGTGAGATCACTAACATTACCGCCGAATTGATTCAGCGCGGATACTCAGACAATGACATACGAAAGCTGTGGGGGGTAAATTTCTTACGCGTTTGGAAAAAGGTACAAACACTAGCCAAACAAAATACTAATACAACAGCTTCCCAGTAACCGTATTACCTACGTCATATTAGCTACGCCACAGTATTTATATACGCTAGAAAATAGGATTTAACATCAATAATAAAAGCCTTGGAGTAGTGGCGGCAAACTTGTTACTCCAACGTTTATTCGGCTTGCACCACCAGCCGAAAATAAAACAATGTTCGCCCATGGCAAAAATAATAGCCTAACTTAAACCAATTATGCCGAGACAAATAATGCCCAACCGCACACACAGCTTGCTGCATGAAACACTGACCATACTTAAGCCCTTCCGGCTACTGGTTGCTTTATCAACTATATTAGGTGTTATTGGAGGGCTTGGTATTACCGCTTTGTTAGCAACAATGAACGAAGCAATGAATATGACTCATGGTCCAGATACCTATTTAGCACTAACATTTGGTGGCTTATGCCTTTTAGTATTAGCCTGTACCACGTTATCAAACCTTAGTATTAATTACATTGGCCAACATGTGGTACTAAAACTACGCCAACGTTTAGCAAAGCAGATCCTAGCAGCGCCAATAGTACAACTTGAGCGCTACCGTAGTCATAAACTCATTCCTGTTTTAGTCGGTGATATTAATATAATTAGTGCTTTTGCGCTTAATATAGCTCCGCTTGTTATATCTTTTGCGGTGACACTCGGCTGTCTCTCTTACCTAGCTTACCTGTCATGGCAGGTATTATTACTAACGCTTGCTACTGTTGTCGTTGGTAGTGGCGCACAATATATAGCTTTTCGCTTTGGTAGCTCACATTTAGGCATTGCACGCGACGCTGAAAATGATCTACAAAAAGCTTATCAAGCGCTTTCTGAAGGTGCTAAAGAATTACGAATTCAACGCCCTCGCCGCTTACATTTATTTTCAAAAAATATTCAAGGAACAACAGATAAAATTTGTAAAGCCAATATCAAATCGGCCAACATTTTTATTGGCGCAGAAAGCTTTGGTTCAATGTTATTTTTTGCCGTTATTGGTATGGCGATCGCCTTTCAAGCACTATGGCCAACAGCCGATAAAGCCATGTTAGGTGGTTTTGTACTTGTTATGCTGTACATGAAAGGACCGTTAGAGCACATAGTAGGTACCCTGCCAGAAATCGCCCTTGCGCAAGTTGCTTTTCAACGTATTGCCGACTTGTCAGAAAAATTTTCATCACCAGAACCTTACCTGCTGTTGAATGAGGATCAAGATGAAGGCCACAACGAAGCTAATAACACCGCAAAGCAGGCAAGCAGCAATACTTCACATGAAGAAACAAAACCCGCGACATTAAAAAGCCTTGAATTGAATCAGGTATTTTATGAGTTTCCCTCTGTTGATAATCTAGCACCATTCAAACTTGGCCCAATTAACATCAAAATAAAACAAGGTGATATCGTTTTTATTGTTGGCGAAAATGGTGGCGGCAAAACCACGCTAATAAAATTACTACTCGGACTTTACGTGCCACAACAAGGTCAAATAATGCTTGACGGTAAAACAGTAACCGCTCAATACATGGATGACTACCGTCAACTATTTACCACTATATTCTCAGACTTCTACCTGTTTGATGAACTGCTCAATGCAGAACAAGACTTGCCACAACAAGCGAACAAATATCTCAAAAAAATGAAGATAGATCACAAAGTAACCATCAAAGATGGTGCATTTACCACCACTGATTTATCAACCGGACAACGTAAACGCTTAGCGTTAATTAACGCATGGTTAGAAGAACGACCGGTCTTAGTTTTTGACGAGTGGGCTGCCGACCAAGATCCTAGTTTCCGCCGCATTTTTTACACCCAACTATTGCCTGATCTTAAAAAATTAGGCAAAACAATTATCGTTATTTCACACGATGATCGCTACTTCAATATTGCCGATCAATTAGTGAGAATGGAAAATGGTAACGTTATTAGTGAAGACGTTATAACTGAACCAGAAATTATTAGCGCTTGAGTTGTATAAAATTGAATAGGGGCGAAGTTCTATAACATTTAACCTTAGTCTTCAACTGGGCTGGTACCATATGCATTAACTGCTGCATATGGTACGCCAGTGGCCGATATTGCACTAACGGTTTAAATTCCTATACGCAAAGATCAGATGAAAACACAATGTAACAAAACCTACAAACATAAGACAATCATAACTATCCCCTGATTTAACGACAATTGAATCATATTTACGATATTTAAAACCACCCATCCCCTATCCTCCCCAGTGCTAACTTTGGCTAGTAGAGGTGATGTATGAACTGTAATCCCCCCGAAATTAATAACAGTCAAAAGTAGAGAAATTCCATATCCTAAATTAAAGGAATTTTTTATGAAAATATCGCGAGTCAGCGATAGCCAAATTATATCTTTCTTAAAAGAAAACGAAGTAGGAACAACCGTGCAGGATCTATGCAGGAAGTACGCTGTGATCAACACCAACCTTCACAAATGGCGCACTTGAAATAATTAAGGCTCCACTGCGTACTGAGCGCTTACCTAACTTGGTGAAAAGAAAAACGCACCATGATTATGATGCGTTTATTGGTTTTAGCTTAGGATTTACAGTTGATTACTAATTAAAATCGTACGACACAGTTAACAACACGGCACGCGGTGACCCGCGAAAGCTACCGAAGGCATATTTTGGTGTTGCTGATTCAATATAATTTTCATCTGTTATATTACGTACCAATAGTGATATATCCCAATTAGGAAGCGCATTATAACTTAAGTGCATATCTGCGCGATGATAACCTTCGAGGTATATTTGTTTCCCTCCCTCTATAAATTTCCGCTCACCAACATTAACAAAAGTTGCGCCAGCAGCTAATCCTTGTAGCGCGCCGGTTTGCCATTCATAACTCGCGTATAAACTAAATTGTTCATCTACAGAACCGTCAATAGATAAACCCTTATTATTATCGTCTTCTAAAAACTCATTTTCCTGCCATGAGGCCGCTGCTGTAACGGTTAACCCTTGATAAGGCGAGCTAGTAATTTCCAATTCAATGCCTTCGGTACGGTGTAAACCCGACGATATCGAGTATTGACCGCTAGTGTCATCGGGATCGATCATTGGTCGATTAGTTAAATCTTGCTGGTAAATAGCAAGTGTTGCACCAAGTTTATTGTCGAGCCAGTCTGTTTTTAGACCCAGTTCATAACCTTCTCCGGTTATTGGATCAAGAATTCCTCCTCCGTTAGCAGGCGATGCTATCTCGCCAGTAGGTTCAAACGATTCTGCATAAACCGCATATGCCGAAAAATTATCGTTAAAGCCATGCGTTAATCCTAATCGCGTAGTAAACGCATCCTGTTTAACTGCTGCTGGCTCATTTAGGTCGCCCCATGAAGTAAATATTAACTTGCTATAGGTTTTATCATAACGGCCGCTAATTAGTAGCTTGGTTTTTTCTTGTAAGCTTAATACGACCTGCGCGTAAATGGCGCTGTTGTCTGTATTATTGTCACGGGTAATAGAAGTTGGCACATCCTCTACAGGGACAAACGGATAATTGGAAAAATCACCAGAAAAAGATTCCGGCTCTCCTACCGTCATATAAGAATACCCCCAATCACGAGTACGGTGCTGATCGTTATGCTCTGCGCCTATAAGTACTTGGTGTGTTTGACCAAAAGCGTCAAATGCCCCTTCTAAGCGTAAATCTACTGCCCAAACGTCGCGTTCCCAAATATCTTTTTCTGCTCCTGTATATAAATAATCATCAAAAACATAACCAGCATTGCCTTTAATAATATCCCGCGTAGATTTATTGGCTTGAAGCAGTACGCTAGCCAACCAACGATCTGAAACTTGATGATCAACCCTAACGATTAATTCAGTGATTTCCGTTTCAGACTTATCACCGGTGCTGCCATAAAGTTCAGTGGGGGAAGAAAAATTATCATATCGCTTAATTTGATCGCCAACTAATTGCAGAGGTATACCTCCATTATTATCAAACTCATCTTTTTGATAAAGCAATTGTGTTAATATTCTGGTGTTGTCATTAATTATTACTTCAATGCTGGGCGCCAGCATAAACTTGTTATTATCTAACTCATCCACAAACGAACCAGAATCCTCATATACCATACTGACATGACCATTTAAGCTAGCATCATTGTTAAGTGCGCCGGTAACATCTATATCAGTACGTTTTGTATCAAAAGAGCCGACCTGAGCACTTACGTTGGCAGAAAATTCAGCCTGTGGTTTTTTACGTACCAAATTAATAAAGCCACCAAGCGAACCCTGACCATAAAAACCCGCAGGCCCTTTAAGTACTTCGACCCGCTCATAAGCAGCTAAGTCAACATTGTTGTTACCCACTTTAAAGCCATCAGAACGTACACTAGTTGGTTGACCACGCATCACAAACTTTTGATCGTATTGTCCAAGTCCGCCAAACATACCTGGGCCAGTTTGAAGCCCCATACTATCAGCACTATTGCTAACGCCGGCGATAAGTTCAACTGCGGTAGATAAGTCTTTAACCTGCCGAGCATCTAAAGAGTCTCGGGTTACCACTGAAATCGCCTGTGGCGTTTCTTTTAACGGCATTGCCATTTTGGTAGCGGTGGTTTGATACTGTGCTTTAAAACCGCCCTCTTCTGCTGGCGCATCACCAAAACTTCCTTCATTGCCGACAGTGGTTAATGCTAAGGTGCCGGCGATATTACTACTAGCGCCATTCATCTTTTTAATAATATAACCACCAGCACTGCCGTGTTTTACGGCCACTAAATTGGTATTCACTAAAAGGGTCTTTAATGCTTGCGCTATGCTATATCGACCTTTGATCCCTTGGGTGGTTTTTTCTTTTACTAACGCTGGCGAGTAGGCCAGCGCTTCACCTGCTAAATGTGCTAATTGATTTAAAGCGGGCGTTAACTGCCCTGCGGGAATATCGAAATTAATCAATTTTTTTGCAAGTGCATGTTCATTCTGATCACTCGACTGATTCGACTCGGCCTGAGCAGCTAATGAAATGCTCGATGAAAAACAAACGGCGGCAATAGCTATTGCTAATGGCTTATAAACAAACGGTGTGGGCATACAAACTCCATAGTTATGAAATTAACCGATATAAAGTGGTTAATTTCATGTTTTATCTTAGTTAATAGTGGTTTCTATTAGCTATGACGCACGACAAAGCAAAAACTATAGTGATAGATAATTTTATTTTAAAAACATTTACTCATCTATAGCCGCTTATCCATATTAAGTTAACGGCGCTTTGCTTTGATAATCGTGAACAATGGCGTGTAGGTAGTTACCTTAATGGGTAAACTACCTGATAACACCTGCAATGATTTCGTTAAATCATTAAGTGGAAACACCCCCGACACCGTATAGTTAGCCAATGCAGCTCTATCAATTTGAAGATAACCATAATGATAGCGACGTAATTGTTCTAACACTTTAAGTACCGGTTGGTTTTCAACAATTAATAATTGCTGTGACCAGTCATGGATAAATTGTGTGTTGATAGGTTGTGGCAATAACACCAGATTATTTTTAATGTGGGTTCGTTGTCCTGCCTGTAGTTGCTGGCAATGATCTTTTTGAAAAGTTGTTTTGTGATTGATTTTTCTTTTATTATTAGTAGCGCAGACCTCTACACGCGACTCAGTAACAGTCACATCGGTAATATCACCGCGTTCTTCAACAATAAACTGGGTACCTAGCGCGCGAGCTGTGCCTTGCGCCGTTTTTACGATTAACGCCCTGTTCGCATCTTTAGCGACATCAAGTTGAATTTCGCCTTGCAATAAATGGATAACACGTGACTTTTTAGTAAATTCAACATTGATTGCTGAAAAGGTATTTAAATGAATACGGGTATTATCACTTAAAGTAATAACTATATTTTCACCAATATCAGTATTGTGATCAGCAAATAAGTAGCCTGGGCTAATGTAGTTAACCAACCTATTATCTTGGTTTATATACGGCGCGCTAATAACTAGCCCAAAAACCAGTAACCCAGCCATGCCAAAGGTGTTAAACACATGCTTTGTTCGTTGTTGTTTGTGCCCGGTTAATACAGCTTGCAGTGTCTCTTTAGCTGGGGCTAAATCAACATCATCAATTTGTTGCCACATTACAGCCATACGTTGATAAGCTTGGGCATTTTCGCTTACTGCATGCCAAGTATTAAATGCCGCTTGTTCTGACTTGGTTACCGCACCTGATCGCATAAGTGTGTGCCAGTGCGCCGCTTGTTCTATCAATGTTATCGATAAATGCCTTTGTTTCGCGCCAGCCTTTACGTTGGTTGAAGTGTTTCTATTCACTGAATCCGTACTCATAGTTAAAACGGGTGCTCATTTCTTTCTATTCCGGCAGTCGCGGTGAGCACGCTATCGTATTCATAACAAATTTTATAATAGGCAACCATTGCTTTGGTAATGTATTGCTGCACCATGCCCGTAGAAACCGCTAACATTGTGGCTATATCTGCATAGCGCATACCATCAAATTTACTCATAATAAAAGCCTGCTGGCATTTTACTGGCAACCCTTCTAGCATTTGAATAATGGTGGCAAGTTTTTCGCTGACTAATGCAATATGTTCAGATGATAATGCCACCGCTTCGTCGTTACCGTGATAATAGCGGTAAGTTTGCAGATAACGTTGCTCTACTTTTTTACGACGCGACTCATCAATCAATAAGCGTGTTGCCGTGGTCGTTAAAAAACCTCTAGGTTCATTAATGTTGGCTAAGTTGGAAAAGGAAAAAAGTCGCAAAAAAGTATTTTGAGCAACATCTTCAGCATGGTATTGGCATCTTAGTTTTTTACATAACCACGCATATAACCAGCTGTGGTGATCACTATAAAGATGGTGAATTTCGTTGTGCTGATCTGTCGGTTCATTGTCTTGCTCTGACGATAAAGTAATATTGAGGGGTGACATAAACTACACGACAAACATAAACGATAATGATTACCATTTATATCAAATCTTACTAAGCTTTGCAATTGCGTGATACCAAATAACCATTAAAAGAATAGCTTACCGATATTCACTGGCTATAACCTGCGTTGTGCTATGGCTGAAATATTAGAGTACCCTCCTTGCTTTTAACTAAAGTTGCTGTCAGTTACACTATATTTTGCTAAACATACCTGATACAGAATTTACGACTAAAGAGAAACTTATTGTCGGTATACATTATTTATAATAACGAAACACCAGTGCTAACACTCCTTGTTTAGGTGTTAAAACGACGCTCACAATATGCAGGTAGTTTTTAACTCACCATAAAATAAATAGGTTTATATATATGAAAAGGATTTTATTAAGCTCACTCTTTGTTGTGATACAAGGCTGTTCAACTTACCCGATACAAAACACCAAAGTAACAGAGCAAGCTTGTACTGGCACTGTTGAATTACCACATGAACTAGCAAATCAGTTTAAGCCCGTTGACGATAAAGTTCTGCTTGCTGAAGCATTAGGAGAAACATTACAAGGTAAGCTATGCCAGGGTAAGGTTTACCAAAGTAAAGAGGCTGCCCAAGTGGTTATTTACCGGGCGTGGAATAGTACGAACCCTAACAGTAAACTAGGACAATGGTGGGCTTTCAATCAACCCGCTGGCCGTAGTGCGCAATATCGAGAAGATTACGAAATATGCTATCAATGGTCACCTTTAGACAAAATGGCCAAGTGTACTCTCAAATCTGGAACGAAAGTTGTCATAGGTAATGGTCAAAGTGCTAAATGCTCACAATATTTAACATACCCAGTGTCAAAGAAGCAGCAAATCTATATAGCGGATGCTTCAAATGCAGTCGTTAGCTGTAAAGTATATGATGGTGTCATGGCATGGGAGTAGATTTACTTACGCCATTGCTTACGCCATTGCTTTAGCTATTTCAAAAAATATAAAATAATGTACAAGCTCAGCCGAAATAACAATGTCATGATTGTTTTATCGCAGAGTTCTTTGTTTTAATTGGACACATTAGCAATGCCCAATTAACAGTATTTTATCTAAAGGTGTTCAATGGCCAAGTCTCTATTTACTAATTTTCATCAGTTATATCCTAAGACAATTAACGCCTTTGTTTTGTCCATGGCGTTAAGTTCTTGTGGTGGCGGTTCAGAAAAATCAACAAACGCTGCGCTCAATGACCCAATCAAAACACCAGACAAAATTCAATATGTCGATAACCCCGATTTAAATGAGACAGCTAATGGCATGCTTAATGCCGTGTTAACCAACCGTAATCCCGACTGTCGCACTTATGTCACTGACGCTAACAACGGCGATTATGGTTCAACGGGCATGAATGACAAATCAAACTCCGCAGTTGATGCACCACATTCGCCGGGCACAGATAATACAAGTATTGTTGAAATTGATTTAGTGATTGTTAGCGGTGGGTATATTCAAAGCCCAAGCACACCTGATATAGCCGGAGGGTGGAATTATGCCTTGGTGGTTGAAACAACCGATCTGGAGTTAGCCACACATTGTCGAATGCGGCACAACATGATCCCTAATCACGATTTAGGCAAAAATGTTGGCACACCTAACGAAGATGATGTTTGGGTGACAGAAATAGATCATGACGACATGCAACTCACTTATTTACCTGTTCACCCTAAATTATCAAACCCACTGATTGCTGATGATACGGACCGAAACCCGACTAACTTCATGGATTATGATGGTATTTTATTAAATGGTGTCGGTATAGCGATGGATTCGGGTTTTTGCTATAACCCCAACCATGCAAGAGTTAATGCGGCAGGCAACGCGACTGGCTGTGGTGATGGTTCTGTATGGTTTGAGATCCCAGCCTATACTTTGCAAGATCCTTCAGCAGAAAAAATGGCAGCCATTTTTGATGAATATTATGGACATGGTTTCGAGGGCACTTATCATTATCATGCGATGACTCATCCGCTGCAAACAAACAATGAAGCGACAATATCGCCAGCGCCTAATGGATCGCCGTTAATTGGTTTTGCAAAAGATGGCTTGCCTATTTACGGTCAGTGGTTTGTTAATACTGCAGGAGATTTGGTTAAAGCCAAGTCTGGTTATACGTTAAAAAACTCAGGAATAAATCCCGATGTTAATGGCTTTGGTCAATCGCGTAAACCTTACACCGACACCGCGCCCTTTAAAGAGCATGGTACTCCGCCGACGCCATGGGACGTATTAAACCGCCCTGCAGATTTTGATTTTGAGTTTACGAATGAGCCTTTTGGTCTACCGTTGGGTAGATATATAGATGATTGGGTATACAATGACGGCAACACAGGAAATTTAGATGAATGTAATGGTGCTACTGACATAAATGGTGTGTACGGCTACTACATTACCCAAGAATATCCTTATGGACCAATATGTACCTTTGGTATTCATGAGCCATCTTTTGGTAAAGTACCACCTATCCGTTGGGATGACGAACTTGCAGACCCAACTGCAATTATTGATGAACATGGTGGCAAAATTAATGGGCATTAAAACTGTTAGTTTGTAATTACTAAGTAAGCGCTGATTTTACATTGAGTCAATTTGTTTAAACGCAATGTAAAATCACTAACGCCATTACCCATTTTCACTTCCTACTCCAGCGTAATTTATTACTCAATGCCGTCCTCTGTTTTTTATAAAACAGCAAAAACACGTTTATAATCGTCGTAAATTTTACAATATGTACACAAACATATTCACCTTAACATGTTTGTGTCCAATACCAATTCCGTTAAATTAGTGGCCAATTTATTACGTCTGTAGTCATTCTACATAGAAAATAAATAACGCGTTTATCACTTGTTTTAACCGCTAATAATGATCGGTTAATTGTCGGGGTTGGCATAAACGTACTCAGTCAATATGTTTATGGATAAACGTATCTATTGCTTTTAATGTTTGCAGCCGTGATTCATTGCTTTGCAAGTGATGCCCTTCGTCTTCTAGTTCAATAAAGGTTACGATTTTATCTTCACCGCTTAGTTCATCGTACATCTCTTCGGATTGCTCTAGCGAAACAATGAGATCATTTTCACCATGAATGAGCAGAATCGGCATTTTTATTTTATCGACATAATTGATAGGTGAAATTAATTCAAGAAAGTCGTCGCCAAGCTTTTCTTTATCGATCACTGCTTGCCAATAAGAAACCACCCAATGATTACGACCATATTGGTTTTTTTCGTTATCAATCATGCTTTCAAGATCTCTGACACCATTAATTGACACTGCACACTTATAAACATCAGGCGTAAATGCAGCCCCTGCTAATGCCGCATAACCGCCATAACTCATGCCCACTATACAGACCCGCTCAGCATCAATAAGGCCTTTTGGGGCAAAATAATTTACGCCATCGGTTAAATCATCTTGCATTTTTTTACCCCACTGACCACGACCAGCCAACAAATGTTGAAGACCAAAGCCATAAGAGCCTCTAAATTGCGGTTGAATGACGACAAAACCACGACTGGCGAAATATTGTGCTAACCAATTAAACCCGTATTCATCGTATGATTCAGGGCCACCATGTGGCAGCATAATCGCGGGAAACTTTTTCGCGAGGGCTGGTTTAGTTAATAACACCGGAATGTTTAAGCCATCTCGTGCCTGATAAGTCGTAATTTCAACCGGATTGATATAGCGCTTTCATTGCCGACACTGATAGTTATCCGTTCTTTACAACAAATCATCGAATAGCGAGGGAAACCAAGTGCTATTCGGTGTGATAATGGCCCCGAATATATCAGCCAAGCGTTGATTGACTGGACAACGAACCACCAGATTACTTTGTTATATATTCAACCAGAAAAGCCAACTCAGAATGCATATGTCGAACGTTTTAATAAAACAGTCCGCATAGAATTACTTGAGCGACACCTCTTTGACGATACAGAGCATGCTCAACGACTAGCAACTAGATGGCAATGGACTTACAATAATGAGCTAGTTGAGATCATGTATGATCCGTGAAAGACATTCACAAATCGATTTAATTGCTAAATCTCCATAGCCAACCGTTAATAATAATGAGTTAGTTATGGCTGTCTCTTTTCTAATTCTAAAAAATCCCGCACTAGTTTTAACTAATACGGGATTTTAAATTCCGTTAGTTAGTCGTAAATCAACTAACTAATCAAAATGATAAGTCGCTTTAAACAATATTGAGAGCGGCGCACCATAGTATTGTGATGCGTGATTATTTGACGAACCACTCGCAATGTATTTTTCATCCAAAACATTACGTACCAGTAAAGACATATCCCAGTTTGCTATACCTCGATATGAAAAATCCAGGTCGATACGATCATAACCATCAATATAGGCTTGTGAATATGTTCCAGCATCATAAGGGAGTAGCTGTTGCTCTAAGGTATGTAACC
This sequence comes from Gammaproteobacteria bacterium, assembly GCA_013214945.1. Classification (NCBI taxonomy): domain Bacteria; kingdom Pseudomonadati; phylum Pseudomonadota; class Gammaproteobacteria; species Gammaproteobacteria bacterium. The sequence goes on along the minus strand of JABSRT010000025.1, from coordinate 10,017 downwards.
ACATAAAACCTGTGGCAAAGCCTTTTAATGGACCCTGCTGTAATTCATAATTGGCATAAAGGCTGTATTGACCTTTAGCAGAGCCTTCAATGGCAAAACCGACGAAGCGATCGTTTTCGTCAAGAAATTCATTATCCATCCAAGTTGCTGCCGCACTTATAGTTAAGCCCGGCATAGGCGCGCCGAATACTTCCAGTTCAAGCCCATCTGTTCGATGTAATCCTGCTGCAATACTGGCATCATTATCATTAGGATCGTTAACAGGCCGGTTTGTTAATTCTTGCCTATATACCGCTAACGTTGCTCCTAGTTTATTATCAAACCAATCACCTTTAAGACCGAGTTCATAACCATCACCTCGTTGGGCAGCAAGAGGCTGGCCATTGATATTTGTAGTCTCTATATTTGGTAAAAAGGACTCACCGTAGCTGCCGTAAGCAGAAATATTGTCATTTAATTCATGACTTAACCCTATCCGCATGGTCAGTTCGTTATCCTTGCTATCATTGGCGGACTGTGGAATACCTCTTTTATCTGTTGCATTATATTTTACTCGTTCATAACGGGCGTTAATCAGCAACTGGGTACGCTGCGTTAAGCTTAATACCGACTGCAGATAAAGAGCGCTATTAGTGTATTCTGACTTTCGACCATCTCTGTTATTGTTAGGAATGTCCGCTTTCGATACAAAACCAAAATCAGCCCAGTTATCCTGATAAATATCAACATAGGCAAAGTCACCATTGCCATCATACATATAGATCTCACCGGTGGTTCGAACTGATTTTTTATTACTATGCTCTACACCAAGCAGTATTTTATGCTCACGACCAAAGGCATCAAATGCACCATCAAGTCGTAATTCTCCCGCCCAATTATCTGTGTTAGTGAGGTCTTTATTTGCACCTCCAGTATGATAACCATCACCATAGTAGCCGTAATTACCGTCGATAATATCTCTGGTGGTCTCGCTGCGCTGCAATAGCAAAGTGGCTAGCCAACGATCTGACAATTCATGGTCAACCCGAATAGAGACATCCTTTATTTCTGTTTCGGAACGTTCATCGCCACTAGCACCGTAGTGATAAGAGCGTGGTAAATTAAACTGCTTAAGACTATTATTTTCATAATAACCCGGCTGACCGTTATTAACATCAAACTGTTCTTTTTGGTAAAGCAGTTGCAATAACACTCGGGTATTATCACTGATAATGGCTTCAAAACTGGGGGCGAAAACCGTGGTATCGGTGGCAATATCATCAACAAAAGAGCCTTCATCGCCGTAGGCCATAACCAAACGACCACGTAAGTTTTCATCTTCAGTTAAAGCGCCTGTAATATCGCTTTCGGTGCGGTATGTATTGTATGAGCCAACTTGACCGCTAATATTAGCGGCAAATTCAGCTTGCGGTTTTTTCCGTACTAGGTTGATAGCACCACCACTAGAGCCCGCGCCAAAGAAACCTGAAGGCCCTTTAATCACTTCAACTCGTTCATAGGCGGCAAGATCAAAACCTGCTAAGCTGCCTGCAGCAAAGCCATCAGTTTTAAGGCCATTATAATAATCAAGCGGCTGACCGCGAACATGATATTGCCTAGTATAAAAGCCATGACCGGAGAAAGGACCACTAGGTGCAGCCCAATTTCCTGTCCCCCCTTGAGTACCCGAGGTTAATTCTAAAGCTTGATCTATATTATTAACTTGTCGTAAATCTAGCAAATCTCGGGTTATCACCGAAATTGCCTGTGGCGTTTCTTTTAGCGGCATAGCCATTTTGGTTGCGGTGGTTTGGTACTGTGCTTTAAAACCGCCCTCTTCGGCAGGGGCATCACCAAAACTTCCTTCATTACCGACAGTGGTTAATGCTAAAGTGCCGGCGATATTTTGGCTACTCGACTTTTTTATCGCATAACTGCCATCTTTTAATTTAACGGCTTGCAACGCTGAGTTGTCTAGCAAGATTGAGAGTGCTTTAGCTACTGTGTAGTTTCCTGAAAGCGCGGCTGCTGATACACCTTTCAACAAAGCAGGATCCGCTGACAGAGTAAGGCCAGTTTGGCGAGCCAAGGTGTTTAATGAATTAGCCAATGGCCCCGCAGATAATTTTATTGGCCACTGGGTTTGTTCAGCGATATTACTAGTAATTAACTGTTGGCTATAGGCTGGCGATGAGCCAGTGGCAATAGCAATGGCCAATAGTGTAGGTTTAAAATAACGAGAGTTCGACATCTAGGTTTCCTATTAATAAATTATACATTTACCTATATGCCGCATGAGACAGGAACATCTGTAAAAAAAACTGAAATTAATTTTTCCTTATTACTAATATTTAGCCGCTAGCCTCGATTAACACACTTTAACGGTGACAATAGCGTTAAGGTTTTAGCGTCAGCTTAAGCCACCAGTTGGTGGTTCTCTCAATGTGTATTGGTAACGAATTTTGCAATGAAGTTAAGGCGCCATCAGTATTGTCTAAACGGAACACGCCTGATACTCGCAATTGTGCAACCTCATCGCTGTAGTGCAACCAGCCCTGATGATGCTGGCTTAAAATAGCTAAAACATCACCTAAACGCGCATTGTTTGCTTCAATAACATTATCTAGCCAAGCATCAGGTGCTAAACCATTCGCCGCTTGTTTACTAATACTATAACGAGCCTGGCCGCTAATACCTTGATTTGTTGCTTGCTTGTTATCTTTATGCTGATTAGCTGAAACACGCCAACGTTCACCAGCAAGGGCGAGCTTGGCATTTTGTCCAGCAGTTATTTGCACTTGCCCTTGGGTAACGGCAAGTTCACTGCTATTTGCCAGTTTACTCACCACAAAGCGTGTGCCAATTGGTTTGAAACGACCAAAATCAGTAATAATACTTGGTTTATTTTTACCCGTGGCAGCTCTAGAGTTCACCAGTAGCTGTCCGCTATTTAAATGTAATAATATGCCTGTGTTGGTGTATTCAACATCTATTGTCGTGTCACTACCAAGGTACACTTGGGCACCACCCTTTAAAACAAACTCTTGTTGTTCGCCAGTACCGGTCACATAGTCATAGCGCCAATGCTTGTGGGTGTAGGAAAGGCTTAAGCCAAGCATTAACATAATACTTAATGCGCTACCGACTGCGCTAGTGCGTTTGTTGCGGCGTTTGTTTACTAGGTTATTTAACACAGCGCTACTTTGCGTTGCTAATGTTCTTGCAGGGGTAAATTCTTGCTCAATAATTTGTATTCGTTGCCAAGCGATTTTATGAATGTATTTCTGCTGTCGCCAATGTTCAAATGCTTGTTGCTCTTCAGGTGACACATGAGTGTCGCCTAATATCATTGCCCAATGAAATGCTTGCTCAAGCACTTCATTAGGAATGGTTATAGCTTCAGCATCAGACATTCATTAACCTATTAAAATGTGATAGCAGTGTCGTAACGCTTTCGTCATTTCTTTTTGAACGGTACTTAACGAAACATCAAGTTGATTAGCAATCTCTGCATAGCCGATGCCTTCTATACGCGACATCAAAAAAATTTTACTAACTCGCGGCGGAAGATTTTCTAGTAACACATCAATACGCGCTAAGGCATCGATGATAATAATATGCTCTTCTGCTGAGGGTGCGTGTTCATTAGGTTGGTTAGCAATATATTCAAGCCAAGATTTTTCTACCGCTTTACGACGATGACCATCAATTAACAGGCCATGAGCAATGCGCGCTAGGTAAGCTCTAGGTTCATCAAGCTGTGGAAAATAACTTTTACCTAATAGACGGACAAAAACATCGTGGCTGAGGTCTTCTGCTGTAGAAGTACAGCTTATACGACGGCACAACATAGCAAACAACCAATGGTGGTGTTCACGATAAAGTTCATGGAAATCAGTTTGCTGCTTTATAACTGAACTCGACACGACGAACTCCTCTGCTCGAATAAATACCCGACTGTCTAAAACAAAATCTTATGCGAATAGCAATGTAATTATTCCTACTCGTTAAATAACTCACCTAATTAGCTGAGTTGCTCTTGTCTTAAAACGCATACAATTTTTAATGACGGCATTCTAATATGATAGCGTCGAGAAAGTAAACAACTAAGAATAACAATCATTAGTATTCGCAGGCGAATTACTATAATAACAATAGAATTTATACGTGTTTTTTATAATGTGACGGTAATATAGGAGCTGTATAACCGTGTCCAATACTCTCAAATATTATATTGAGCTCGTTGCGGTGATGTATGATCCGTGAAAGACATTCACAAATCGATTTAATTGCAGGCAGTGATTAGTCGACCGACTCATAACATTATCTGATGTTTTAAATTAATATTGCTGCTTATGGGACATTTCGACTTGCTAGCCAGTTTTAAACTAAATTCAGGTAACTTTGAAGAATCCCGCACTAGCTTTAACTAATGCGGGGTTTATTTAAAGAATTTATTAATCGTAAAGAAATTAGCTAATCAAAATGATAGGTCGCTTTAAACAATGCTGATCGTGGGGCACCATAATATTGATGTTTCGTTAGTCTTGATGCACCGCTCTCAATGTATGTTTCATCAAAGACATTACGTATCACTAAAGACATATCCCAGTTTGCTATTCCCTTGTAAGAAAAATCGAGGTCGACACGGTCATAACCATCAATATAGGCCTGATAATTACCAGAGGTATCTCTATCCCAGGGCAGTAACTGTTGATCCAACGTATGTAACCACATAATACCAGCGCCAAATCCTCTCAATGTCCCTTGCTGTAATTCATAATTAGCATAAAGGCTGTATTGCCCTTTAGAAGAGCCCTCAATGGCCAAGCCATCGAGAGGATCGTCCTCATCAATAAACTCATTGTCCATCCAAGTTGCAGTCGCTGTTATATTTAAGCCTGGTATAGGTGAGCCAAAGACTTCGAGTTCAATTCCATCAGTCCTATTCAAGCCAGTGGCCATTGAGTAGTTATCCCACGTTCCATCATTTTCATAAAGGCTTTCTGGATCCGTGATAGGTCTGTTAGTAAGGTCCTGACGATAAACGGCCAGTGTTGCCCCCAGTTTATCATCAAACCAGTCGCCTTTAACGCCAAGTTCATAACCATCACCACGTTGAGCATCAAGCGGCTGCTTATCGATGCCTCGGTCTGTTATGTTCGGGCTAAAAGATTCACCATAACTGGCATATGCCGAGAGGTTGTCGTTTAACTCGTGGCTTAAACCTATGCGCATGGTCAGTTCATTATCCGTTAAATCATTTTTTGATTCTGGGTTACCATATTTATCTGTCGAAGAATAATCGGCGCGCTCATATCGCGCGTTAATTAATAACAGAGTCCGCTGTGATAGGCTTAATACCGACTGAAGATAAATAGCACTATTGGAGTAATCCGCCTTGAACCCATCACTGCCTACGTTAGGAATGTCGGCTTTTGATAACATACCAAAATCGGCAAAGTTGTTCGAATAAATGTCAGCGACAATATTCCCGCCATTATCATCATAATGGTAAGTCCAGCCATTACTTTCCTCTGTCTTTTTGTTGCTGTGTTCTAAACCAAACAGCATTTTATGCTCGCGACCAAAAGCATTAAAACTACCTTCTAAGCGTAATTCTCCAGCCCAGTTATCTGTAGTTCTACGTTCTTCTGCTGCTCCAATATAGTGATTTCCATAATAAAAGTAGCCATAATTACCATCGATTATATCTCTTGATGTCTCGCTACGTTGCAGTAATAAGGTCGCTAACCAACGGTCAGACAATTTATGGTCAACACGAATCGATGCATCTTTTATTTCTGTTTTTGAACGTTCACCGCCACTGGCACCATAGTTATAAGAACGTGGGACATTAAGCAGTTTAAGACGATTATTTTGATAATAGCCCGGCAGGCCGTTATTTACATCAAACTCTTCTTTTTGATAAAGCAGTTGTAATAACACCCGCGTTTTATCATTTACAATAGCTTCAATACTAGGAGAAAAAACAGTCGTGTCAGTAGAAATACCATCAACAAAAGAGCCTTCATCTCCGTCGGCTATAACAAAACGACCGCGTAGGTTTTCATCATCGGTTAAGGCGCCGGTAATATCGCCTTCTGTGCGGTAGGTATCGTATGAACCGGCCTGACCACTAATATTAGCTGCGAATTCAGCCTGAGGTTTTTTACGAACTAAATTAATAGCCCCGCCACTAGATCCCGCACCAAAGAAGCCCGACGGCCCTTTGATAACTTCAACACGTTCATAAGCAACCAGGTCAATGTTTGATAAACTACCAGCTGTAAAACCATCAGTTTTAAGGCCATTCGTATAATCAAGCGCCTGGCCACGAACATTATATTGCTTCGAAAAATAACCACGGCCCGTGAAAGGGCCACTTGGTGCAGCATGGTAACCTGAGCCGCCTTGCGTGCCTGAAGTTAATTCTAAAGCTTGCGAAATATGGTTAACCTGCCGTAAATCTAACGAATCACGAGTAACCACCGAAATCGCCTGCGGCGTTTCTTTTAACGGCATTGCCATTTTAGTGGCTGTTGTTTGGTATTCTGCTTTAAAACCACCATCTTCGGCAGGGGCATCACCAAAACTTCCTTCATTACCGACAGTGGTTAATGCTAAGGTGCCGGCGATATTTTGGCTACTTAACTCTTTTATTACATAACTGCCATTGGGTTGTTTTTTTGCAACTAAACCACTCCCCATAAGTAGTTTCTTAAATATTTCATCCCCCTTTAGCATTCCTTTTACTGCAACGCTTGTTTTTCCTTTAATTAAACTTGCGTTATAGGCGATTTGTATGCCAGTTTTCTGTCCAATTGCTTTTATAGCACTGGCAAGTGGTTGGGCGGGAATATCGATAGCTTGTTGCGCAGCAACTCCTGTAGATATTGATAAAGCTAAAGCAACTGCTCCATAGCGCTTTGGTTTTATACTACTTAATTTACTGATAGCTAATTGCACGGCAAGTGCGCAATATTTTAATTTTGGGCCTGAAACCTTATTTTGGTCCAGTACATACATAACAGACATAACATTTCTCATTAAAGTTTTATAATCAATCTATTAACGATTTGGCTTGGTAAAAGTTTAATCAGAATTACAAGATATTAAACGGCTGGGCTTTCGCAGTAAAATACAGAGAAAGAATATTTAAATAACTGAAACATAATGGCCAATTTTACTTGACCACTTCAATGATGATTAATTTTTTTATAAATGATACTACCTTCCGAGGTTGTGTCATTAGGACATTTAGATGTCTAACAGCACCTCTTTTATCGAATTAAGTAATTTATTACTATAAACAAAATCCTCATGCCAAGCATCAATATGCCTGAACTTAGTATTTTTTATCTTGTTACCCATATAATGTTCTAACTGTTCTATTTCTCTTTCATTAAGACTGAAATTTGCCCACCAACAATCAAGCGAACAATTAAGATCCTTAAAAACAAAAGATTCTTCTAACTCCTCAGAGTTTTGTTGTATTTTATCCACAATATCCATTTCATCTTGATAACGATTATTATTACGAATATTTTCTACATCTCTAGGTAATATATTTTCTTGCTTAGCAATCCAAGCCGTAATTGCTATTTGTAGATTTTCTTTATTTACCTTTTTTTCTTTTTGAAGTTTATATTGCTCAAGTAGCATCTTAAAATTTACACTAGGAAATATATTAGCCACAAAGCTCAAGTATTGTTCGGTAGCTCTATCGATGTTAATTTTCTTGTCTTGTAACTTATTCGCTCCACTTACTTCATCAACGCTAAGTTTAGGTTTTAGAGTACCTATTTCTATTTCATTTATCTCATGAACGACCCTTGTATCGAGTAATCCTAAAAAGCTTACTTCTTCTCCAGACATTTCTAAGTGGTAGGCAATATCCATAGCTAACAATCCTCCTGAAGACCAGCCTAATAACAGATAAGGCCCTTTAGCTTGTTGTTTACGAATACATGCCAAATAGTTTTGAACCATATCGTCCCAGCTATGATCGAACCAATCAGAATAAATATAGCTACGATTCATAATACCAAAGACAGGGCGTTGGTTGTTAAGTGTCAGTGCCAATGAATAATAAGGGTATACATTTCCCCCAGCAGGATGAATACAAAATAGCGGGCTTGCATTACCTTGGTACGTATTAAGACGAACCATTGACCCATTAGCGCCATCGTCCTGATGGCATAAGTAATCAGCCAGCTGTTTAATCGTGGGCCTAAATATTACATCATGCATACTAGCTGTGTGTGGTGTATTGTTTTTTATCTTAGTAATCATCTGCACAGCAAGTAATGAATGTCCTCCTAACTCAAAGAAGTTATCATTTAAACCAACTTGCTCAACACCCAGCAGCTCTTGCCAGATTGTCGCTAATTGTTTTTCAAGTATTGTACTTGGTGCCACATAAGATTGCTGATGTTGACTAGCATCTGCTTTGGGCAACGCTTTGCGGTCTAACTTGCCATTGGGGGTTAGCGGGAATTGCTCAAGTAGCAACATATGCGCCGGTACCATGTATTCTGGTAAGACTTGTTGTAGTTGATTTTTAATATCGGCTCTAAAGCTGTTTTGTACTTCATTATCGGCTTCAATCAGTCCGCTATCGTTAGGAATAATATAAGCGACTAACTGCTGACCGCCATTGCCTTCTTGTGCCAAGACCACAGCATCGCGGATAGCGTCATTGGCTTGCAACTGTGATTCAATTTCGCCCAGTTCAATACGGAAACCACGGATTTTAACTTGATGGTCAATCCGGCCAACATACTCGATGGTGCCATCGCTTTGGTATCGCGCTAAATCGCCGGTGCGGTATAAGCGGCCGCCTGTATTGCTAAACGGGTCAGCGATAAAGCGTTCTGCAGTCATCATCGCTTGTCCGCGATAACCACGAGCAAGCAATTCACCACCAATGCATAACTCTCCGATAACGCCGATAGGTGCAGGGTTTAAGCATTCATCGAGCACATAAGTTGTTCGTCCTCCCAATGGGGTGCCAATAGGTATTGATGATGGAATTTCTTGCTCGCCAGTAACATACTGCCCACAATCAAAGATCGTTGAAGTGACAGTTGCCTCCGTCGGGCCATAGGCATTGAGCAATTCAACGTGGCTTAAGCCGGCCTTATTCCATTCAGTAAAGCCTTTGGGAGGCATAGCTTCACCACCAACAGTTACCTTACGAAGAGAGCCATAATCACGGCTTCCTTTTATCGCGAACTCACGCGCTATCTGATGCCAATAAGCTGACGATAAATCAGCAACACTGATATTATGCTCTATCACTTGCTGATAAAAATCTTCACTGCCCCAAAGCTCTTGCCCTCTTAATACAACTGATGCACCACAACATAACGCAGGGTATAACTGCTCAGCAAAGGTATCAAAACTAAAGACTGCAAATTGTAACACTGTGTCTTGTAACGTTAGATCTAACATTTCAATCGACGTGACGGTATGACGAGCCAAAGACGCATGGTCAATACAAACCCCCTTTGGACGTCCCGTGCTACCCGACGTAAAGATAATATATGCGAGATTATTTGGGTGAACAAGGTTAGGGATATTGTTTTCGCTATAGCCTATTGCTATACCGACATCTAACAGCAAGACATTGACGTCAGCTGCAACCGGTAACTTATCTATAACGTTATTTTGAGTTAATAGCAGTTTAAGACCACTCGCTTCAATCATATAAGTTAAACGCTCTTGCGGATAACTAGGGTCTAGCGGCACATAAGTACCACCGGCTTTAAGAACCGCCAATAAACTAATAATCATGTCAAACGAACGTTCAACCGAAATACCTACTGGCACATCAGGGCCAACGCCCAGCGCTAATAACTCACGTGCCAAGCAATTAGCTTTTGCATTTAACGCTTGGTAACTTAGTTTTTCATCATCTAAAATTAAAGCCGTTTTATCTGGGTTAAGCTCAACTTGCTGCTCGAACAACTGATGAATACAAACCTCGGTATCGTAACTAACCGCTGTGTCATTCCAGTCTTCGATAATGTGTTT
>JABSRT010000024.1 GCA_013214945.1 Gammaproteobacteria bacterium | reverse complement strand
TTGTAATTTTTACCCGAGTATTTGTCTTCGCCACATAAATATGCACGCCGAACACACCGTGAAACCACGTGATAATACGGTGTCGCCGATAAATCGATGAGACTTCCTCTCGCTCTAGCCATAGTGCTACTCCCACTCTCGTTTGGTAGGACTCTAGCGTAGTACAAAAAGTAAATAGCCGTCTAAAAGTAATGCGGGTCTAATATTTTGTTATTTTGTTTAAAAGGTTAATTAGGCAACATCGTTATCTGTACAAATGCGTTCCCCAAGAGTATTCAACACATTAACCTCACCTTCGCATACAGCGATGATGATTTTATCTTTCTTGAAGTCATCAGGAATAATAACTCTTTTCCCTACCTCTACTGAGATATTCAGTATTTCATGTGATATCGTAATTGAGTTGTTACATGAATAAATTATTGTAAATGGAAGGTGCTTGTTCATCTAAATCCTTTTTATGCATAGGGCTCTGTAACTGACGCTGTATGATTAAAAATAATTCTCATTCATCGCTTTAAGTTTAACATTCGAACAATAATACAAACAAGTTAATTGCAGTAAACAATTACCACACATGACATAAATCAAGATAGTAGTGATTAACCGTCACGATTGTTAAGCCTCCAGAATTCATGTTCTAAGTGCCCCGCATGCAGGATGGTCTGGGAGCTGGAGGTTAGAGGCCTCCGGCTACCCGATTAGTTTACGTTTACTCTGAAGTAGTTGGGTCTATAATTGCTCTAACTTCACTTATTGAATTGATAGGGAATTCGCCTTTTTCAGCGTGCTTTCTTATCAATGTTTCATCTGAAGCGATGTAAACACAATAAATTTTGTTATCAGTAACATAGCTTTCAACCCATTGAATTTTGGTACCTAGTTCTTCAAGAACATCGCAAGACTTTTGGGAAATACCTTTTAAATCGTTACTTGACAATTGACCTGCACCTTCAAGTTCTCTTTCAATCACATATTTTGGCATTTTATATCTCCAGACTATTTATGAATTAAATAGTATAGTTGATAGACTGGGACCTAAGTAAACAAGCGCCTTACACCAGAAATGTCCTCCGAATTCAACATGCAAGTACGCCAATTGCAGTATTTCCGAACTCATGTTCTAAGTGCACCACTTACTAAAAAATTCAGAATTTATTGCGCGGCCCGTTTATTAGTGATAAGTCATTGATCAGTAACGCACCAACAATACATTCCCCATGGAATATAAAGTATTTATTCATTTGTTTCCCATCTTTATTTTTTGCATGTTGAATTAGGATAATTCGAAAAACCAATGCATAGTTGCTCACAAATATATTTGAAATACTAGACTGTTATTTTTATTATCAAACCTTATAATTTACAATTATTTTGTATATTTAGAGGTTGGTAATGAGAAGTTGGATATTTTTGGCTGTGGCAATTTCAGGTGAGGTAATTGCAACTTCTGCATTAAAAGCAAGTGATGGGTTTTCAAAATTAACACCTTCAATAGTAGTTGTTGTGGGGTATTTAATTTCTTTTTATTTTTTATCTATGGCTTTAAAAACAATTCCTGTTGGTGTTGCTTATGCTATTTGGGCAGGACTTGGTATTGTTATGGTTACGGGAATTGCTTGGGTTGTGTATGGGCAAAAGTTAGATTTAGGCACATTAGTTGGTATGGCATTAATTTTAATCGGTGTTGTTGTCATGAATTTATTCTCAAGTGTTACAGTACATTAATATATAACAAGTTAATCCAGCGAAAAATTATCCGATCTAGCTCGCAGAGCACCTATATCCGAATTCAGGTATAGGTGTCTAATAACACTTCGAATAATGCCTAGTTAGCTGCTTCAACTAAACTTTTACATAAGCAAGAGAGTGCTAGTCATATTACAGTTATATTCTGCCGCTACCATTATTAACTATACCCATCAGCTAACAAGGTATTAGTCGCGGCTTTCATTGAACCGTTAAAACGCGAACAGGGAGCTGTTCCAATTCAAGCAATGCCCTATTCAAGCTATGCCCTATTAACTTAGCCCCACTCTAATTAGCCTGATTCCAGTTAAAGCTTGGCAACTGGTGTGTTAATCAGCGAGTAAAAGTTTCTAGCTGCAAGTTTTGGTGATTCAGCATGACAAATCGCTGAGACTAACGCGATGCCATCAACGCCGGTCAGGGCAATTTCGTTAATGTTCGAGCCATTAATTCCGCCGATAGCGACAAGCGGTAATGCGCTTTGCTCCACAGCTTTAGCAAGCCCGGCAATGCCCCACTGGTGTTTGATATTGGTTTTGGTTGGGGTCGCAAAAATGGCACTCAAACCTAAATAGTCGACCGGTAGCGACTGTGCTTCAAGTAACTGCTGCTCGTTTTCAACCGACAGGCCAAGTAATTTGTTTTGACCAAGCAACCGACGTGCAGTTGTTGCAGGCATATCCGATTGCCCCAAATGTACACCGTCGGCATTAACCGCCAATGCTACGTCGACTCGGTCATTAATAATCAAAGGCACGCCAGTACCAGCTAATACTTCTTTTACGGCCTGCGCTCTGTTGATGAAAGAGCGAATATCACCCTGCTTTTCTCGCACTTGCACCATGGTGACACCACCGGCAACCGCTTGTTGAACGACCGTTATTAATGTCGCAAGATCTTGCTGATCATCCGTGACTAGGTATAAACAGTATGGATTTGCATTGGGCTTGAGGTTGAGCTGGATCTTGCTATTTGTATTGAGACTGGTATTAACTGCTGCTTTCAAGGTTGACTCCAAAATGTTGGTGCAACCAGCAAGGCTGCACCAACAGGTTCACTTAAAAATATCACGAAATTTTTAGACGTTTTATTAAGGTGACTTGATCTAACTGATACAAAGCGTCCAGCAAGTTAAGCTGCAAACTGCCGGGGCCCTTTGATTGCTCTGCCGCGATCTCACCCGCTACACCCAAGATAGCCGTTGCGGCTAATCCCGTTTCTTCACCCACTGCGGCAAATGCGCCAGTAAGTGCGCTAAGCGAACAGCCCATGCCCGTAACAAAAGGCATCATGGCATGGCCATTATTGAGCTTAATTAATCGCTCGGCGGTGATGATATAATCAGTGGCTCCAGAAATAACCACGCTACATTGATAGGTTTCAATCAAGTGGCGCGCCGCACCAACCGCAGCCTCACTGCTGTCGAGCGCATCAACGCCTTTGCTATTGCCCTGCTCACCCGCCATCGCAATAATCTCGGAAGCATTACCACGAATAATCAACTTGTTGGCGGCTTGCGCAATGTCACGCGACGTTTGGGTACGTAATTTACTGGCACCACAGCCAACGGGATCAAGTACCACCAGCTTGTTATTGATATTGGCCTGTTCTACCGCAAATGTCATTCGCGGGATCCATTGACTATCTAAGGTGCCAATGTTGATCACCAAAGCACCAGCAAACGTCATCATTTCAGCCATTTCTTGACGTGAATGCGCCATAATTGGTGACGCGCCAATAGCAAGCAACGCATTAGCTGTGTTGTTCATCACGACATAGTTGGTGATGTTAACCACCAGCGGCTTTTGCTCGCGTAACGCATCAAAAGCAGCAATAATCGTTTTTATATTCTGATCCATTGTTATTCCTTAATCCTTGACCTGTTACTTATTACCAAGGACATCAAGCCCCTGCTGCCAAAAGGCAATTTCCATTCTGGTCGCGGTTCTAAATACTTTAACCAGCTCACGGCCGCGTTGACTATTAATGTCAATATCAGCGAGTAATTGGTCGATATGCGCTGTGCCTAAAGCAACGCCCTGCTGAAATTCGTCGCCACCATAAAGCGCAATCCAGCTGTCAAAAGGGTTATCTTGGCGATTGGTCGATGAGTCGGCCATCAGGTTACGACCAATCTCAGCATAACCAATAGAACAAGGCGCTAAGGCTGCGTACAAATCGACAAGATCGCCTTGCATGCCCGCGTCTAACACATAACGGGTATAAGCGACGGTACCAAAGTCTTCGTCTTCAGCTTCAAGATCTGCTTCGGTTAGGCCCCAGTTACCGCAATAATTTACGTGGTGCGCTATTTCGCTATCGAGCAATGCATGGACACTGGGCAGTGCTTTACGCATATCCGCTAAGGTCCGTGCTTTGTAAATTGCCAGCGCATAAGCACGGGCGTATTGCTTTAGAAACAAAAAATCTTGTTTAAGGTAATGCAAGTAACTTGGCTGCGCTAAAGTGCCTTGGGCCAATTGCTGCACAAACTCATGCTGAGTGTATGCTGCCCAATCGTCGCGGCATGCGTTAATTAAATCTTGATGCTTCATATAACTACTCGCTTAATTTTGTTCGTTAATACCCTTGGCTCAGTTGTACTAAAATGTACTATGTGGCACTAAAATGTTGCCATGACAGCCGCAAGTCGCCGTAAACCCATCGCTATTTAGGCTGACTTCCTGATGCCGCTGGCATCAGGGTTCAGTAAAAGTAAAACGGCTTATTGAATCGCCAGCACATAGTCCTGAGCTTTGGGCAGTGTTTTAATGATATTTTGCGCATACATAAATTGGGCATACTGATCGTAACGTTTCAAATCTACCGCTGATGGACGCAGTGCAAAGCGCGTTAAGGTATCGTTCCACGCGCGTTTGTTCAGCTCGTTGTTTAACGTGTCTGGAGCGTACTCCACAAACTGATGCCATGATTCTTGCGGATGATTCACAATATAAATGGTGGCTTGCTCGATGGCTTTGTTAAACCCGATAAGCGCAGCTTTATCATAGGTATTAGCGTTAGCGACAAAGATTAGTTCGTCATAAGCTGGGACCCCATGTTCTTCTGGGAAAAAGGCTTTGGCTTTAAAGCCTTCAAGGGCTAATTGGTTGGTTTCGAAATTACGTAAGCCGCCCCAAATTGCATCGACCTTACCTGAAGCTAACGACGATGAAAGCGCCCAACCAACATTAATAATTTCAACTTCGTCGTAGTTAACACCACCGGTTTTGAGCATGGTGCCAATTGTCGCTTCTTCGTTACCAGCAATAGCGATACCGATTTTTTTACCTTTTAGATCAGACAAATTGTTGATCTTTTTATTGTCCAATACCATCAAGGTATTTAACGGCGTTGCGATTAACGTTGCTGAGCGGATTAGGGGCAAACCTGCCGCGACATCAATGGTTAAATTAGGCTGATATGATATCGCCAAATCAACTTTGTTGGCTGCAACCAATTTTGGCGGCATGCTTGGGTCGGCAGGCTCTTGAATCACCACTTTAAGCCCTTGATCTTTAAAATAACCACGCTGTTGCGCGATAACGATTGGGCCGTGGTTTGGATTAACGAACCAATCGAGCATTAAGGTCAGGGTTTTCGTTTCGGCCCCAGCTGTACCAGACAGCATGGTTGCAACAAGTGCTAAGGCACTAAAACTAATCTTCTTATTCATTAAAACTTCCTTTTGTATTTCCATTATTGTGAGTGTGTTTATGTATTTGCGTTTTCGATTGAGAATTATGATGCCCTGGTAATTAATTTTGCCAAGGGATCAATTTTTTAAGCAATTTATCGGTTAAAAAATACAGCGCAACCGACAAACTAGATAAGATAAAGAGCGCGGCAAACATTTCGTCGATCATCATGCGGGCATTAGCCTGCAACATTAAATAACCTAAACCGGCACTAGAACCGACCCACTCCCCTGCCACCGCACCAATTGGCGCAATAACCACCGCGACCCGAATGCCCGACGCTAAGGTGGGTAAAGCCGCGGGCAATTGAATATGACGCAGCATTTGCCATTTTGTAGCGCCCATCGTTTTTGCCAAATCGAGATAACCGACTGGGGTATTGCGTAAACCGTCGTAGCAGCATGTAGTGACCGGAAAAAAGATGATCAAAGCAGCCATCACAATTTTTGAGCCAATGCCGTAACCCAGCCACAACATTAGTACTGGGGCAATCGCGAACACCGGAACCGCCTGACTGGCGATTAAAATGGGCAGCAACCAACGTTTAATCGGTTTGAACATCAGCATTTGCAACGCGAATAACAGCCCCATCGACAGTCCTAGCAGCAAGCCAAGTACAATTTCTTGCGCGGTGACCCAGCTGTGTTTTAACAACACTTGATGTCGGTGCACCAATCGGTCAATCACATCAAACGGACTGGGTAAAATGAATGACGGCATTTCAAAGATAACGACAACAGCTTGCCACAAGCCAATAATCACCAATGCACTAACCAACATGCGAATAAGTGGCTGCGATATGGTGGTCAATTGACGTAAGTTACTCATGATCTTGCTCCAAACGTTCCATAATTGTTTGCTGCAGTTGGGCGCACTGCGCATCAAACTTACGTGGCGCTGCCGAGATTGGCACCGCCAAAGCGTGAGCCTGTGCAGGTTGGCCTTGCAAGATGTACAGTTGATTGGCTAAACGAATAGCTTCTTGAGGATCGTGAGTTATCAATACCACGGTTTTGTCTTGCAGTAATTGATAAGCCAAATTTTGTAACCGATAACGAGCGACCGCGTCTAATGCTGAGAATGGCTCATCCATTAATACAATGGGTTTGTCTTGCATCAGCGTTCTAACCAGCGCGACACGCTGACGCATGCCTCCTGATAATTGCGCCGGCATGTGCTTAGATTTGTCCGCTAGTCCAACCTTTTGCAATAACGAGTGCGCCTTGTCGATCATCATTTGTGGGTTATCGGTTTGGTCTGGCGCAGCGCCAAACTTTGTACTTAACATCACGTTATCTATCACCGATAACCAAGGCATCAACAGATCTTGCTGCGCCATATAGGCAACCTGATCTTTTATGTCACATGGAGGTTGGCTGGTAATTTCACCCGTCCACTGCACTTTGTTTTCAAGTAAATTTGCAAGATAGCGCAGTAAGGTGCTTTTGCCACAACCACTGCGACCCAAAATACAGGTCCACTGACCTGCCGCAATCTCCATGTTAAGCCCAGCAATGGTCGGCTGTGCCTCATCGTAATAACGTAGATAGCCATTCGAAATTTTGATCGTGACCGCATTGACTGATGCCGCATTGACTGATGCCGTATTGACTGATGCCGTATTGACTGGGGCAGTGTTGGTTGGTGCCAATTTAGCCAAATGACTAACAGACATCGGCATGGCCGTTAAAGAAATGATTAACCGGGCCATGCCCTTGGCCAATATCTAACTCATCGGCATGGCTAATCGCTTGGGTAATGTACTTTTTAGCCAATTGAACTGCTGGCAATAATGGGTGGCCTTGGGCCAAATAAGAGGCGATAGCCGAAGAAAGCGTGCAGCCCGTGCCATGAGTATTGCGCGTATTAACGCGTTTGGCCGTTAGGCGCTCTACCGAGTCAGCGAATATCAGCAGGTCATTACTGTTTTGATCTTGCTCTAAATGACCGCCTTTAAGCAGCACCGCTTTGGCCCCCAATTGACGAAGTTCGCCGATCATGTTCGCCATATCGTCTTCGTTACTTGGCACCGCGCCGCCAATAAGCGCGGCAGCTTCTGGTAAATTTGGCGTGATAATATCGGCTAGTGGCAGCAATTGCGTTTTAAGGGTATTAATCGCCGACTGTTGCAGTAATAAATCGCCACTGGTTGCGATCATCACCGGATCAACCACTAAAAATGGCGGGCGATACTGTTTAATTTTTGCCGCGACAATTTTAATAATGTCGCTGTCGGCCAACATGCCAACTTTAACGGCAACGACATTCAAATCACTAAAAACAGCATCGAGCTGGTGCGATACATGTTCAAGCGGAATAGGGAAAATGGCCGTAACACCGAGGGTATTTTGCGCGGTAATTGCGGTGATAACTGAACAAGCATAACTGCCCGTGGCGGACATCGCTTTAATATCGGCTTGAATACCTGCCCCGCCACCGCTGTCGGATCCGGCGATCGTTAATACGATAGGGGTAGATGAAGTTTGAACGGTGGTGGTTGCAGCAGTGTGTAACATAAAAGCTCCTAATGCTGGCGCACAGGAACTTTAGCGAGCTGGAGATTTTACGACACAAGACGGATCATCAACGCAAGACTTATAGTTCCCTACGTCAGTGTTAACTGAATCAGGTTCAACGGGTCTCGAAAATCAATCTCAGCCTAAATGGCCCCCCGACTATATTCTGCGATAATAACAAGTTTTGCCCAAAGCGCAATATAACAATATTAATAAGCGGCTAACTATTTAAATTTAACCGATAAATTGCATTGTTTTGACCAAGAAACAGACTATGAGATAATACGTTGATTATTAAAAGTCACCTGCGTTTATGTTTTAAGCATAAGTGTAAAATACAGCAATTTTGTTCAAGATTTTTACCAGGCCATAACCTATATTATCAACAAATTAAAACCCAGTTGAGCGATATAACTCATAGGACAGCCAGTGACCCAAGCGAATAACTTTCAATTTACCAGTAGTGTGCATTCAAACACAGTGACCTTGCTCAGCTCTGTAATGAGCGATTTTTCTTACAGTAAACACATGCATGAAGAGTATTCTTTGGGTGTTACCTTAAAAGGTCGACAGGATTTTTGTTGCCGCAATTCCTTGCATAAAAGTCCCGCTGGCGGCGTGCTTGTGTTTAACCCAGAAGATGTTCATGACGGTCGTTCGGGTGTCAATCAGCAGCTTGAATACATTATGCTTTATATTCACCCGAGTATATTAAAACCACTATTTAACTCAATAAGCTATTGTAACCACTCTATTTTAAGAATAGAAGATAGCCTGCTAGACGATCCCATTTTACGCCATAACATTGTATCGATGTCGCAGCTTATACAGCAGCCGGGCCACTCGAAAATTGAATTTGAGGCAGGTCTATTTCAAATAGCTCAGTCATTGGTTAGGCACAACGGCACTGTCGATATGGTGTCGACTCACAAAAGGAAAGATAAGCTGTTGCAACGCGCCAAGGATTTCATTTTCGAAAATTGCGTATTAGATATCTCGATTGATGACATTGCCGAGGCGGCCAATATATCAAAGTTTCACTTTATTAGACTCTTTAGCGAACAGTTTGGTATTACGCCGCATCAATTCGTTTTAAATTGTCGTATAAACCACGCCAGAAAATCATTAGAAGCCGGATTGCCCTCAAGCCAAGCTGCTGCGGCGTCTGGATTCGCCGATAGCAGTCACCTTAACCGCCGCTTTAAAGCAGTGTTTGGTATGACACCTAAGCAATATCAAATACAGCGTTTCCAGTAATTTGCCCCCAGTAAATTCATTTTAGTTTGGAGTTATCATGTTAGAAATTTTTGCATATGCCATTGGCATCATGTACACACCCGGCCCTGTCAATATCCTTGGCTTGCACAGTGGAATTAATGCTAAGGCCCGTCAACATATCGGATTTTTTACTGGTGTGGCATTCGCCATGCTGATTCTATTTATTTTTCTTGGCTTTGTTGGACTGACTTTTATTAATCTAAAAATATTGCCTTATATAAGCTTCGCCGGATGCAGTTATATCCTCTATATCGCTTGGAAAGTTTGCAAAGCTGATGTTGATATTACTGATGAGAGTGTTCCTGCGAACGTGCTCTCTTTTTGGGATGGTTTATTTATGCAACTACTTAATCCCAAAGCGCTTGTTGCAACATTGCCTATCGCTACTATTCAATTTCCCGCTGCCGGAATAACTGGCGCAGCAATCGTTTTATGGTCTGTGCTATTAGCCACGCTGGCCTTTGGGGCACCAGCAAGTTATTCACTCGCTGGCGTATTTATGGGTAAACGGCTTGAAAACCCAGTTTACTTTAAATTGTTCAATCTATTAATGTCGGTGCTACTGATTTATATCGCCTTGAGCATTGGTTATGAGAACATTTATCTTGCGGCAATATAACCAGCAGTCCTTTTGAGCGCGCTTAAAATGGCTAACTTTAAATTGGTTAGCCTTTGATTATATTAAGACGTTAATCGTTGGCAAGGCGGGTGCACTGCCAGGCCGGTAATATATCTATTTCTTACTTTCCCTACTCCGTACTGAGCTTTGCCCGGAAATACCTAAACCGAATAGTCCTAGCCCCATAAGTGCTAGGGTTACTGGCTCAGAAACGGCAATCAAAGAGGGTGACGCCATTAAAGAAAAAGAGGAAATTGCACTAGCATCGGATAAAACCAGATTATCGATGGTATAAGCCGGTGAATTATATCTATATGTTCCACTATGACCTTGAGGATCATAAGCAGTAAAAATGGCTGAGCTTATACTGTTCCACAACGAAGCATTATCTATTGAATTATCATCTAAACTTTGAAATCCAGGCCCGCCAGCACTCATAATTTCGCCATGTTGAGTATACGATATAAAGCCTCCTAGGTTTGATTCAACGTCCAGATGAGCCGTGCCAGCAGACTTGTATCCTGTCGTATACCTATTGAATATTTCGATTAAATCATATGAATTGAAATCAAACAAACCTCCATCTACTTTAGAAAGAGTCACAGATGAATAACCAACACCAGAACTTGAGCCACTTGCGAACCTTAGGCCACCATTAGCTAGTGAAATACCCACTGGGTATGCAACAGCTGAAGTGAGACGGTAACCTGCTTCTATATAGCCTGTTGTTGCCAAGTTACCACTACCAGCACCATCAAATTGTATGATTCCAGCACGGAGATTTGAGCTCAGTAGTAATAACATACCACTGGCGATTATAAAAAAAAGTCGTTTCATTATATTTCACCTATTTTACAAAATATTTAAAATCTACTTAAAAATTAAGTAGGACTTAAGGTAAATGGCAATTTTTAAGCCAAGTATAAATTTCAATTTATAAAAATAGATTGGACAAATTTACCAGTTACTACCGCTGACTTTTATCAATAAATTCTTAATAATATGTTTAAAATCTAATGATCTGAGTTGAGATTAATTATATAAATGAGCATTATTTCGTAGGGTACTGAGATTGTGAGATGAAGAGCTGCTGATGTTCATCTGTAAAGCTACTTCAATTAACAGTTCAACGTTATTGCTGCGCAGTTAGCAATGAGTGACACAAAGCCATTATGAGAAGCATAATGCGATTTACATCGCAAATGTTGCACAATGCAAACATAATGCCTTGAGTCAGCAATAAGCCTTAACGGCTATTTAACTTAAAGACATTTGCTGTTCTAGCCAGCCAGAGAAATGATTAAATGCGCTGTTTTTCCAAGAGCGATTCGGCGCAACTAGGTAATAATTGTATGCCGTGCTAATTTCACTTTCGGTCAATCGACATAACTTACCACTGGCTATATCATCAACCACCATTTGGTGCCAGCCCAATGCTATTCCTTGCTTAAGTTTGGCCGCCAATAGCGCCATTGCTACCTGACTAAACCACATTTGACTCAATTGTGCCGGTTTCTCAATGCTAAAGGTCCGTAACCAATCGCTCCAAGAAATACCACCGGGCTCGTCTTCAATGCCTGCTTTGTAAAGTAACAACTTATGGTCTTTTATCAACATTTCGACCCTAGCGTCGCCAGTTTCACTAACAAGATCAGGGTGACAAACCGGATAGACTTTTTCATTGCGTAAAAATTTGGCTTCACAACCTTTATAATCACCAGCACCAAAATGAATGTGGCCATCGTATTGACCGCTCGAAAAGTCAGCTAATTGATCTATCGCTACCAGTTCGAGTTCTATTTGCGGGAATTTTTCACAAAAATCGACTAAACGCGGCATTAACCAAAGTTGGCATAATGAAGGGATCACGGCAATGACCAGCTGCTCTTTTTGGCTCGCAAATTGGCTTTGTACTATCCCGTGTTGAATATCTCTCACACCAGAGCTGGCATGACGTTGCAATGCTTCACCGGCCAACGACAAACGAACGCCTTTTGAGCGGCGGTGAAACAGCGTGACGCCCATTTGATTTTCTAACAGCTTCATTTGATGGCTGACTGCACTAGGGCTGATATGAAGCACTTCTGCGGCACGGGTAAAACTTAGCTCTTTAGCGACGACGGTAAATGTATGGATCGCTGAAAATGAAATATTATTACTCATAATGATGTGAGTCAGCCTCAAGTTAGATTGAAATATTATCGCTTTCAATTAACTCATTTAGCAAGCAATAATACGCCCTTATTTATGACTTATCTTGACCGAACAAAGGAACCAGCATGTCTGAGTATACCGCTGAAATATTATGGCAAAGAGCAAGCCAAGAAGTGTTTACCGATAGTAAATATAGCCGAGCGCACCAATGGCGTTTTGATGGCGGCGCAACGGTAGCTGCTTCTCCTTCGCCGCATATAGTTGCCGCGCCATATTCTGTTGCGGAAAACGTAGATCCTGAAGAAGCTTTTATTGCCGCGCTTTCTAGCTGTCATATGCTGTTCTTTTTAGAGATCGCGGCTAAACGAAATTTGATCGTTGATAACTATCAAGATCTCGCGATTGGCATTATGGCTAAAAATAGTGATGGAAAAATCAGTATGACTAAGGTCACTCTGCGCCCGCACGTAAAATTCTCAGGCGAGAAATGTCCAACACCAACTCAACTTGAAAAAATGCATCATCAAGCGCATGACCAATGTTTTCTTGCTAACTCAGTTAAAACGGAGGTCGTTACTGAAATAATTTTTTAGTGCGATTTTAGAGTGGTGCTTAACCCGTTACTTACATGCTCGGATAAAGTAACAACAGGTTTTATCATCCGCTCATAAACCTGTTGTTTCATTGCGTTCAAGCAAGCTGTCACTGCCGATCGCAAGATTATTGTCACTGGATGTTTCTAATCAACGCTGCCATAAAAATACCCGCTGCGATAGCAACTAACGGTTTTTTTATGATTAACGTGCCAGCTAGTGTCACTAATAAGGCTACTTTTGCTCCCATGTCTCCGCGAATGAACATTGGCACGATGATTGCGATAAGCACAGAACCCGACATTGCAGTGATAAACTGTTGAACGCGCGAATTAATTGGGATATACGACATCAAAAATATCCCACCCCAACGGGTAAATAAAGTCACTACTGCCATTATAAGGATGATATACAGCGTTCCAAAACCAGCGGTATCAATCGTCATTATTTTTTATCTCCAAGTAATACACCTATTACGCCACCAGTTAACGCCCCGACCATAATATGAGTATTTTCGGGCAAATATAAATAGGCCAAAATCGACGAAACAGCCGCTCCGAGCCAGATCAAATAGGTCTTATTCTCTCGTTCACCTTGCAACACCATGGTTAATAAAAAACATGCCATCACCATATCTACGCCATAAACCGACGGATTATTGATCGTATGTCCAAAATAGAATCCAATCCAGGTGCCGATAACCCAAAATAGCCAAAGTGCAATGCCGCCACCTAAAAGCAAACCAACTCCTTTTGATGAATTATTGAGAGTAAAAGCACGCATCGATATCGCCCAATTGGCATCAGAGGCAACTAACATAACGCCATAACGTGATGCAGGCTTAAGATGCTGAATATATGGATAAAGCGTTGCTCCGATAAGTAAGTGTCTTGCATTGATTGCAAACACGGTAAGCACTAATGGCACAACAGGCACTTGAGTGCCCCAAAGCTCTAACACCCCAAACTGAGCAGCCCCGGCAAATACTATCGTGCTCATCAATACCGCGGATGTTTGATTTAGCCCTTCTTGTGAAGCCGCTAAACCAAATGCCGCACCAAATACCAGTACAAAAAGCGAAATAGGAACTAAACTGACAAATCCCGCTTTTACTGTATGAAATTCAATTTTCAACTCTTTTGTTTGCATTTTATTAACCATAACTCTCATTATCAAATCCTATTCATATAATGAACTAGAATTGGAGTATCGAAAAGTGCATAATTCAGAACCGATCCATTCGAAAAACAAATAGATGAGTTCTCAAGACTTTCAAATTGATTGGCTAAAGTGCTTCGTTGCCATTGTTGATGCAGGCTCTTTGTCGAACGCAACAATGTCTGTTCATCGTTCACAATCTGCCGTAAGCATGCAATTAAAAAAACTAGAAAGTGCTGCCGGGTGTCAGTTGCTGGTCAGAGGAAGCCGGCACAGTGAATTGACATCTGAGGGACAAAAATTTTTAGGCTATGCCAGACGAATACTCGACTTACACTCAGAAGCCCAAGCGGCGTTTCATGGCCAAGAATTAGTAGGCCAGCTTAAGTTAGGTGTTCCCGATACTTATGCCGCCAAGTATATGACGCCCGTATTGAGAAACTTCGCTCCTAAATTTAGTGGGGTTGAAATAGAATTTTATTGTGAACAATCGACTTTTCTGATCCCAAGTATTGAAAGTAATGCGTTAGATTTAGCCTTAGTATCGCGAGATAACGCCAATCGGGGAACATTAGTTTTTCATGAGCCGATGGTCTGGGTTGGCACCTCACAGTTTGAAGTATGGAAGAGAGATCCTCTGCCTATCGCCGTGTATGAAAGCACTAGCCTTGCGAAGAAAAGTGCGATTGACTCGCTCGCTATTCAGGGGCGTCGATATAAGGTGGTATATAACAGTTCCAGTTTGGCCGGCCAAATAGCCGCGGTTGAAAGCGGATTGGCCATAGCGGTATTGGCCCAGTGCAGTGTTCCACCTCACCTAAAAATACTGGGCAAAGAACATGGGCTAGGACCACTAGAACCGATGGAAGTAGCCGTTTATCGAAGCAAAAAATCTAAGGGCTCAAAAGCGGTTGATTATCTTCATGACTTATTAGTTAAAACGCTCAAAATTTAACATCAACCACTGTGCGTAGAGGTATAAGACCTAACTTGTTGTCATGTTAATACTTGAAACTACATAAATTCAGCATAACGTTGAGCCAGCTTTTGATATAGTGTTACGACAGCTGGCATTACACTAACAACGTTTTTTTAGTTGCTTTTGAGTAGCTAGACTTACTGCTTATTATTTTTTATTTAGCTGGGCATACTTAGCTTTAGCCCGCTTTATTTCGACTGCTAGCTGTTGTGTTAATGCAGCGTGTTTTTTATTAAGGACCAAAAAGGTCGCATTAGACAATAGCGATGCGGATATTTGATAGTCGTAGACTTGCATATTTCGTAATATTTTCTCACCTGCCCCTTTATTATAAAGCACAAGATCCACTCTTTTATGCAATAAGAATTTAAATAATACATTGTATTCAGCTACCGGTACTTTATTAGGGTAGTCTTTTAATAAACCAGAAGCGTTGGCCCAGCCGGACAAATAGCCAATACGGTATTGATGTTGAACTATTTGATAGTGGGATAAGTCAATATCGTTGCCTAAAGAGAAAGCGACAATCCTGGTTTCACCTAAGGTCTCTGGCACGACAACGAGATTAGGGTACAACTCAACAATCGTTGCTATACGTGCAAAATCACCATCTGCAAAACCCTTGCTGGCCTCTGTAATTGAACGTTTGTCAGGTCGGTAGCGAAACTCAACTTTAAACCCTAATGCATTAAAAGCATCGGTAAGTATCGCCAAGCCAATTTTAACTCTGGCAGTCGGGTGACTCTTGATCAGTGGGCTATTTAGCAATAGAGTTTGTGTACTCGACGTTTTCGCGCTAAGCGTTTTAGTGCTATACGCTTGAGTACTAGGTGCTTGTGCACTAAGAATAGTGCAGTAAATGAGAGAAGAAATTAATAGGATTATTCGAAGTATCATTCTCACGATAGCCCTTGGAGCGCGTACAATTAATATACGACAAAAATGGTTCAAAAGATAAAATAAATCAACTCAACCTTGATCTGTACCGTAAGTTCATCATTTCAAGATGGAACTTCAAGCTAGCGTAACAAGATTGGCACAAGACGGCACACGCAAAATAAGAAGATTGAATATTCAATCTTCAATGTTCAATGTTCTTTAACGCTCCATTAATACCGTAAGCTAGCTTTAAAATTCTGTCGCGGTAATAAAACGCATACAAAAGAAAGCCAACGTCTAAGCGTTGGCTCCCACTTTATTCCTATACTATATTCGTTATTGCGACTAACGTGCAACGACGGTTACTGTACTGGTCTTGGTTGTTTTATTGCCCGCCATATCAATCGCTGTAGCCGTTATGGTGTATAAACCAGGGTTAATTTTTCCGGTTTTCCATCGATAAGCTAAACGGTTTTTTGTACTCGTTTTGGCCACTGACTCGCCATTAATAAAAATTTCAACTCTCGCCAGCTCAACGTCATCTTTTGCTTTAGCCACAATACGTTGACGACCTTTCACGGTGCTGCCATCAACCGGCTTTCTTAAGCGTAACTTCGGTGCAGTGGTATCTTCGACTGTGGTTTGGTTGTCGATAACTAGTTGATGTTCTGATGAACTAGCTTGATTATTTGCACTGTCGAATGCGTCGGCTTGTAGTGTAATTTCACCATTGTCGTACAATGTACTGTCAATACTAAACTCATAAGGTGCCTGTTGATCAACTCCTACCGATTGGCCATTGGCAAATAATTCGACATAGGCCACCGCATTATTATCTTGGGCACTGGCGTTAATAATAAACACCCCATTTTGTACGCTATGCTCTTTCGGTGAGGTTATCGCTACCGTCGGTGCTTCTTGGTCAATTTCAGGCACCTCAATTGCCATGTTGGTGGCTGCATAAGCATCGACTCGGCCGTAACCGTATTTGATGCTAAATTCTTGGTCAAACATACTGCGATCTGCGCTAGATTTTAGAATATTTTCTATTTCATCAATATTTAAATTAGGGTTAGCGGCCTTAATTAGCGCTAGCACCGCTGCGGTAGCAGGTGCTGAAAAGGAGGTGCCACTGGCGCTACCATAACCGCCGCCATTTTTAGTGGTCCAAATGCCTGCGCCTGGCGCTGCAACATCAACACACAAACCATAGTCTGACCAGCTCGTCTTGACATCATTTTTATCGGTCGCACTAACCGTGATCATGCTAGGATTATCTTGACAGTTTAAATCACTGCCGCCATTACCTGCAGACACCACAACCAATCCGCCTTTACTGCGCATATAATTTGCGGCATTAGTTACGGTATAACTGCTGGTGACGCCATAACTGACATTCGCAATGTCAGCGCCATTATCGGCAGCCCAAATAATGCCAGCGGCAATATCACTATAATATGCATAACCGTTTGACTGATTAGTTATCCGAACCGGTAATATTGAAGCATTCCATGCAATCGATGTCACGCCAAGATCATTATCGCTTAACGCCGCGATAACGCCTGCCACTTTGGTACCATGACCAAAAACATCAGTTGATTCGGTCGTTTCGCTTACGGTGTTCCAGCCCGGTAGCACATTGCCACTGAGATCTGGATGAGTACTATCAACCCCAGTATCGAGCACCGCAACCACAACATTATTGCCTTTGCTAAGCTCCCATGTTTGGGTCACTTTCATTTTAGGTAAATGCCAGCCAGCGCTAAAATAAGTATCATTGGCATCATATTGTGCGATAGGAACGAGGCGATCGAGCTCTGCGAATGCAATATTAGGATCGTTACGCAACGACTCTAGCGCTGCTAGTTCATTGTCTTCTGACACGCTAACCAACTGCACGCCAGGCGTAATAAGCGCACCGCGAAAATTCGACAGTTGCTTACGTAGTGCACGCGCACTCTTGATGCCATGTCGCCCAAAAGAGTCTTCAAATTGACTGCTAGCAACACCCGCTTTAGTCTGTACTAAAATTCGACCTTTGGCCCAAGCTGCTTGGTGTAACTTAGTTTCAACGAACTTGTTTAAGTTTATAACCGAAGATGCTATTTCATTATTTCCCGCTAGAGCACTGTTGCCTGCAAGAGCGCTAGTGGCGGTAATCGTGCTAATAATCGCGAGGGAAACTGCACTGATCCGGCTAATAGCTGTTGCGTTATTTGACTGGTTGTTACAAGCAAATTTTAAGTACTTCATTTTTGACTCCACGGGGTGTGAAATCTACAGAAAACCTATGCTAAGAATGCCTACCTAGTGCTAGATTTGTGGTGGCTATAACAGCCTTGCCACCAAAATAAGACTAATATTGGCAGTCCCGCTATCGTAGGAAAATTCCCGTAGACCGGTGACTTTGCGTCACACTCTTTCAAGTGTTTTGCGATTTACAATATTATTTATCAATGAGCTTTATAACGATGCTCTGGCTCGATAAACGAAGCGCATCATAAATAAAAAACACCAGTCGGTCAATAATCAAACAACAATATAACATTTAAAACTTAAGCTAAAAGTACTAAGTGATTAGAATATATCAATAATAAACACCAGCTTATTTATACTGTTGATTTTAAAGTAAATAATTGCATTAATTATTGTTATTCATTGATCTTACTCTAGTTTACTAGTGATCTTACCAGACAAAGATTACTATTTTAGAGCCACCAGCCATCAAAGGTAAACTCTATATTTCAATGTCTAAGTCGTCGCAATATCTTCACTTATTACCCCAAATAGAAGCGTTGATGCAACAACCAGGCTATGACGACTGGGTCATTGAATTATTAGAAAAATACTCAACTATTTATGCCAATGACCAAATGAATTTATTAATCAGAGATAAACAGAGCGACATGAGACTTCATTAAATATAGTGGCCTAATTAACGTCTACTTGCTTTATTTGTGCTTGCACAAAATCAATAAAATGATTAACCAGCGCCGAGTCTTTTCTGCGTTGAGTATAGAGCGCATAAAATGCTGCTCCTTTAATTTGATAGTCAGGTAACAGCTCAACAATAGCACCCAATTTTAATTCTTTAAGCACTAAATACCTTGGTAATACTGCGTAACCCAGCCCTGCTTTTACCGTTTCATAGATCACTTGCTTGTTGTTAAAGTGTAATTGACCTTGCACGTGCTGCTCAACGGGTTGTTGATTATAAATAAAGTCAATTCGGTCAAATTTACTGTCGGTGTTTGTCAAACTAGCTGCCAGTGATATCAAGTCGAGTTTGAGTAGATCTTGCGGGACTTTTATCGCGCCATGTTCTGCTAAGTAGGCTTGGCTAGCGCATAACACGAACTCATCGTCACTAATGTATCTTGCTAAATACGGCTCGTCGGTTAAATGGGTACTACGAAACGCAATATGAATGTTTTCTTTAAAAATATCGATCGTTTGATTAGAAAAATTGGCAGAAAATTTAACTAAAGGAAAACGTTGCCGGTAAGCGATAATAATAGGCGCAAGCATTACCTCGCCCCACAGAGCTGGCGCAGTAATGCGTAACTCGCCGCAAATATTGCTCTTAATCATGGCTAAGTTATCGAGCATTTGAGAATGCATTTCGACAATCTCTAAAGCCGATTGATAATACAGCTCCCCTGCGTCGGTCATGTTTAAGGAACGGGTCGAGCGGTTTAGTAACAGACACTGCAATGACATTTCTAAGTAGTGAATATCTTTAGACGCTTTAGCTGCTGCAACGCCAAGCAACCTTGCAGCCTCGGCGAACGAGCCTTTTTGAACAATCGCGATAAACAACTTCATTAAATAAAGCTGGTTTAATTTACTATTCATTAGCGCACCCTTTTAGCGTTACATCCCACCAATAATATCCTGACAGGATATTAAGTTGTTCAATATTGTCATATTACTAATCTATTTGGAAAGCATTAAGCTAGCTGTATACCAAATAACAGAGAAAATACCATGACTCACTTTGCAACAACCCAACCATTTAATTTTGCACACAGTAACAAACTAATGAAAAACCGCTCAGTACTGGCGCCGTTAACGCACAATATGAGCTTAGATAATGGTGATATTAGTGACCATGAAATCGCTTGGCTAAATAAATGCTGTGCCGGTGGTTTTGGCATGATAATTACAGCGGCAACTTCGGTGTCGATGACTGGCCGCTGCTGGCAAGGACAACCCGCATTAATCACAAATAAACAGCAGCAAGGCTTTGCTAAAATAGCGAAAAACGCTCATCAGCATAATGTGTTAGCTATTGTGCAGCTTCACCATGGTGGCATGAGAACCGAACATAAATTTAGCACAGCCAAGGCAGTTGCACCCTCGCACTATCTTGCTGATGCTCATTATCCGCACGGGGTTGAAGCAATCAGTTGTTTTGACATTGAGTTACTGATTAACGATTTCGTTAATTGTGCCAAACGGGCTTATCAAGCAGGCATGGACGGCATTGAGATCCATGCTGCTTTTAATTTCTTGTTAAGTAATTTCAGTAATCCCGTGCTTAACCAACGCACCGATCAATGGGGCGGCTCATTTAATAACCGCAATCGCATTATCTTTAACATCGTTAAACGGGTTCGAGCAGAAATACCTAGCGACTTCATTGTCGGGGTCAGGTTGTCGCCGGAAAACTATGCGCACTTCTCGGGGATAGATTTAGCAGAACAAATTCAGCTCAGTAATGCATTACACGACCTCGGCGTTGACTATATTCATATGTCGCTTTATGACGCGTTTAAACAGCCCAACCACCTGCCGCTAGGCAACAAAACGTTATTACAGTGGATAAAATCTAAACTCAACCCAGCAATACCGCTAATGATTGCGGGTAATATTTCGACCATTAGCGCCGCCGACCAACTCAATTTACAAGGGGCAGATCTTGTTGCAATAGGTAAAGCAGCCGTTGGCAATCCAGACTGGGTTAACAAAATTAATGCTGGAAAAACATTAATCAAACCGCCCTACTCCTATGAGAACTTAGCACATAACGGATTTACTCATTCCGCTATCGATTACATGACGGGCATTAATGGCTTAGTCGCTCAGGAAAAAGCAGCAATGGAGGCTTAAGCGGTACTTGGCCCTGTAATCCCCACCAAAATCTGGCTGGTTAATTTGATATTTATTCTTATATCCAGAATTTATTTGTATTTTATTTTAGCGCTTCAATTAATTAAGGTATTGATAATTCATTAATATCAATACCTTAATTAATCCTATATCAAGAGTACAATAATGCCTATATCAAATATCACTTTAAAAACTTATCAACCGTTACAGATTTGGAGCTAACCGATGGTGACACAAGCACGATATCTTAAAGACTCTCTGATGAGTAAAAATCGAGCCAAGATTACAGCTTTGATTGCCATGGACGATGCCATCGCTGTGTATTGCGACACTACTATTTTTTATCCTCAAGGTGGCGGGCAACCATGCGACTTAGGAGAGCTGGTTGTAGAAGGTCAAACCTATGAAATTCGCCATGTTGAGCAAACGGACCAAGGCATTGCTCACATTGTTAATTTCAATCACAATTTAATGGCTGAAATTGACAAGGAAGTAATTCAACTCATTGATTATCCAAGACGGATTACAAATTCACGTTTACATTCCGCGGGCCATTTAATATCTCATATTCTGGAGGTAATGGACCATAATTTAACCCCAATCAAAGGGCATCATTTTTTAGCGGGTTCGTTTGTTGAAATGCTTGAGTTAGAACGAACAAGTATGTCTTTTTCGGTTGAAAGTGTTAACCAAGAAATTAATAGAATTATTGGACAAGCTAGGCAGGTTTCAGTTATTGAAGTGAGTTTTGATCAAATGAATAAACTTAGGCCATTGCTCGCTCCGTTTATTCCGGTTAGTCCATATATTCGAATGTTACAAGTTGATGGCTACATCCCCGTGCCTTGTGGGGGCACTCATATCAGCAATACCCAAGAACTTTCAGGTTTACATGTCACTAAAATTAAAAGAAAAAAAGACCGTATCAAGCTAAGTTATTCATTGAAAAAAGCCGTTTAAATAACCACAAAATTCTATTCCGATAATCAATACAATAATGAACAGTTGTAATTTAGAGAGTTAAGCAATGAGTAAATATAAGGAAATTATCGCATTCTGTTTTTTATTTTCGATATCCTTTGTCTTTATGTCACACGTGGTTAAAACAGTTGATCCCGTATTATCTACTTTGATTACTTATGGCTTTGCGGCACTGTTTTTCATTTTGATAAATATTAAGAGTTTTAATGAGTTAACTTTAATCGCTAAAAGTAATATTAACGAGATTATCAAAATCAACATATCGACATTAATTAATACTTTCTTAGCCTTCTATGTAATGCTTTACGTCAGTCCGATTGTTTATATCATTGTGTTTTTCTCGGGCTTATCTTTCTTTTCAATATTGGGTAAATTTGACGGAAATAAACTCAAACTCAGTTTGAGCTTGGCTGTATTTATATTTTCAATCATGACATCTATTGTCATTGCTGATGGCACTATTGCTAATACAACAATCGGGATAATATTAACCTTAGTTTCAACCTTCTTTGCTTTGTTATATATGAAAGAGACGGGAAAATTACACCAGAATTTAGGCGTGACTATTTCACAAATATTAGCGCTTAGGTTTTTCTTGGTTATTGTACTTTGTGGAAGTTATAGTCTGTGCCGCTCTTCATTTTTAACGCTAGAGTCTTCAGAGCTATTGTTATTAATGGCTATTTCTATAGTTGGCAGCATTATTCCATTATTTTTAATGCAGGGCGCCATTAAAAAATTGGGCGCAGCGCTTACTGCCCAGTTTACGACTTTCACCCCAGTTATATGTCTAACTTTTATGGTATTGGTTGATGGCGCATCGTTCTCAACCTTTGAGATTTTTGCTATATGTGCAATGACTCTGTTACTTTTCATTCAAGCCAAGTACATTCATTGAGTGATGTTTTACATCGAATATAGTGCCAAATAAGGCAAAGGCTGCTCTAGCTTAATAGGTTTACGTAATGTTTTATCTGCCTTAACAGAACTTTTAGTTCATTTTTGTAATCAGCACGAAATTGACTTTCGCTGAGTCGATCACCAATTCGCCAGTAGATGGTATAAAAAAGCAGTTTCATCATCTTCTCGCGAACCTCAAGCAGTTCAACACTATTGCCCGGCGCTGAATAGGCGTCGAAAAACGTTTGGTAAGATTGAGTCATTCGAGTGAAGTTATTTAGCATTAGATGCTGGTCGGCCTCGATCAACGTTAAGCCGCTGTTGCTTTGCACAATCTTCATTTGATCGCTGTGCTTAATGCAATCTTCGATCAATGCGGTGATTTCATCGATAAAATTATTACCATCAGTTTTTGGTTGCTCCTCTTGGTATACCGGTAACCAGCGAGCCGAAAGTTTATAGCCAAGCCCTCGCACCGTGATAATGAAATCGTCAATCGCTAATGTTTTTAATAAGCTGCGTGCTTTGAATATATATTTATTAGCAACAATGTTGTCGGGACTATCTTGCATATGAAATTGAGATTTAGATTCTCGGATAATCTGGCCAATTTCCTCATAGGTAATAATGTCATCATTGAGACTAAAGAATCGAAAGAATATGGAAAATAAAGCCGGATCTTGTAAAAAAGCATGGCGAGATGTGCAAGATAATATCGATTTATTAGTGTCTAGCGTTAAAATTTGCAAGCTATCTATATTTTTGTAGGTCTTTATGGGCAAAGCTTGTTCCTTATTTTACCGACTTGCTTAACGTGGCTAGCTTAACGTGGTAACGCAGTAGCCAGACGATAAAGTAAAACTCTGATAAATACAATTAAATCAGATTATTAGTGACCATTTCTATTATTTTTGGCAGCGCTGAGAATATGAGGAATGTAATAATAAGCCTAGGTTCTAGCAAAAACTTTATCAGCTTAGTAATTAGATATTTGATCATGCAGCACCATTTCGGCGCCCTTCTCTGCAACCATCATGACAGGGGCATTAATATTGCCTGAGGTGATACTTGGGAAAATAGAAGCGTCAATCACCCGTAGATTGGTGACGCCATAGACGCGCAGTCGTTCATCAACAACGGCTGATTGCGGATCGGGTCCCATGGCGCAAGAGCCACATAGGTGGTAGATAGAACCGGAATTTTCTCGAAAGTATTGCAACATGCTAGCTTCATCAGTAACCGCGCCAGCTGGATAAACTTCTTCTTCGGTAATCGCCTTTAGCGCTGGGGCCTGCATAATTTTACGGATAAGTTTATTACCCTGAATAACTTCCGCAATATCTTTCTCGGTTGACAGGTAGTTAGGTTTAATCAATGCCGGTTCGCAAGGATCAGCGGAAGCTAACTCGATAACTCCTTTACTCGTTGGCCGACATGCATTAAAAGCAACCACAAAGCCCGAATATGGCTCGGGTTTTAGGGCTGCATTTGGGTTTTGAGGTATGTGGTAGGACATGGGATTAAAATACAGCTGTATGTTGGGCAACGCCTCACTTTCTTCGCCCTTAAAAAAGCCACCAGCTTGATTAACACTCATTGATAGCGGCCCAGTACGGTTAATTAAATATTGTAATCCGGCTTTTGCTTGGCCAAACAATGTACCAAGTTCATCGTTTAGGGTCTTGATGTTAGCGCGGTAATAGTAACTAACACAGAGATGATCTTGCAGATTTTTGCCCACTTGAGGTGAGTTTTGTACCATAGAAATCGAATGTTTCGCGAGTAGCTCTTTGTCACCGATGCCAGATAATTGTAGTAATTTTGGTGAATCGACGGCGCCAGCAGCGAGTATAATTTCGCGTTTAGCAACCAGAGTTTCAAGTTGATTGTTATGACGAATTAAGACTGATGACGCTGCTTTGTGCTGATTAAATAGTATTTTTTCAACAGCACTGTTTCGCTGAATATGAAGATTAGCACGTTCAAGCGCAGGTTTTAGGTAAGCAGTATTACTTGAATCACGCATGCCTTGGCGAACATTAACCTCGTAAATACCCGCGCCTTCAAATTGCTCACTGTTAAAGTCATCATTTATTTTATAACCAAGCTCGGTGGCCCCTTTAAGGTAACAATCACAAAGACTGTGCGCGCGATCTTTCATTGGCGTAATCGCCATCTTGCCATGCGAGCAGCGATATTTAGTATCACCGTCAGGATGTTGCTCGAGCCGTTTAAAATACGGCAAGACCTCTTCGTAAGACCAGCCCTTGTTGCCCGCATCGGCCCACGCATTAAAATCAGCGGCTTGGCCTCGTACATAAATCATGGCATTGATAGAACCTGATCCTCCTTGTACTTTTCCCCGCGGGGCGTAGAGTTTTCGGCCATTCATCGCCTTTTCAGGCTCGCTATAATACATATAATTATATTGGGGGTTGTAATAGGTTTTACCAAAACCAACCGGCAGTTTGATCCAAGGGCTGGTATCTTTGCCACCCGCTTCAATAATTAATACCGAAAACTCACCTGATTCACTCAAGCGATCAGCCAAAATACATCCGGCAGAGCCAGCGCCGACAATAATGAAATCGTATTCCATATTTAAACCTTTGCTTGTGCTTTAGATTTCCAATGTGTGCTCGATTGCTGTTGATAGTCGTAGGGCTTAGAGTCCATCGACAGGTGAAGCTTTTTGCCGGTATAAGGCGACTGGGATTTAACGACTTCCATGTTTAATTCAATGCCCAGCCCAGGTTTGTCTGATGGGATAATATAGCCGTCTTGCCACACAATTTTCTCTTGCAGCACTTGCGCATGGAAACCACCCCAGGTCATGATACTTTCTTGGATCAGGAAATTTGGGGTTGCTGTGGCCAGTTGTATGCTTGCTGCCGCACCAACTGGGCCATTGTATAAATGAGGGGCAATCTGGACATAGTAAACTTCTGCAATGGCGGCAATCTTTTTTGCTTCTAAAATACCGCCAACCCGTCCTAAATTCATCTGTAAAATAGAAGCGGCGCCATGCTTTAAAACATCGTGAAACTCATACTTAGTTGTTAAACGTTCACCGGTCGCCACTGGAATAGTTGTTTTCCTTGCAACTTGCGCCATCGCAGCGGCTTGCCCCGGAGGAACCGGCTCTTCAAACCATAATGGGTCGAAGGGTTCTAGGCGCTTTGCCAAGCGCACAGCAGACGCGGGAGTCATTTGGCCATGAGTACCAAAAAGAAGATCGCAATTATTGCCGACTGCTTGGCGGATCCTTTGACAAAACATTGCTGATTTATCAAGCGCCTCTAGTGAGATTTGATGGCCAGAATAGGCGCTATACGGCCCTGCGGGATCAAACTTTAACGCGGTAAAACCCAGTTCCATATTCTCAATCGCACACTCAACCGCCAACTCAACGTTATCGTAGTCGTAAGCACCCGCCTTATTTTTAGGATACAAATAGGTGTAAGAACGTAGTTTGTGGTTAACTTTGCCGCCGATCAGCTCATAAACTGGTTTATTTGCTGCTTTACCGATGATGTCCCAACAAGCCATTTCTAATCCGCTGACCACGCCCATCATGGTCAAGTCAGGACGTTGGGTAAAACCACTCGAGTAAGCCTCACGAAAAAATCGTTCAATGTGATGAGGATCGTAGCCTTTGAGGTAGCGTTCAAAAACATCGGCGATTGCAGATTCCATCACTGTTGGGTGGAAGGTCGCCGCGTAGACTTCTCCTATTCCCTGAATACCACAGTCGGTTCTGATACTAACAAATATCCAATACATGCCGCCAATATGCGGCGGCGGTGTTGCGACAATATAGGTTTCGCAATGAACGACTTTCATAGTTTATCCTTAGCTACTGGCAATCTTTTTTATTATCGATCGTTAATATTGATAGTTATTATTACTAAGTTTAAGTTACTGGGTATTGATGTTAATAGTTAAGCACCACGAGTCGTGTTTGGGTGTATTGCAACATGCCATGTTTGCCATCATCGCCACCGAGTCCTGAACGTTTCCATCCGGCATGAAATCCTTGATAAGGATCGGCCGGGGTGCGATTGATATAAACTTCGCCGGCTTCAATATTATTGGCCACTTTCATCGCAGTACGATAGTTTTCGGTATAAATAACCGATGCCAACCCAAATTGATGATCATTGGCCAGCGCCAGTGCTTCGTCGCACGTACTGTATTTGATGATCGGTAATACTGGACCGAATATTTCTTCTTGAACAATTTCCATATCTTGACGGCAATTGGTTAATAGCGTTGGCGGATAAAAATAGCCCGGGCCTTGAGGAATATAACCACCGACGTCCAAAGTAGCACCGTCGTCAATTGCACGTTCGACCATTTGGTGAATATTAAGCCGTGCATTTTCGTTTACTAATGGCCCCATAAAATTGGCGTTAACGCCGCGATCGCCAAATTGTTGTTCACTCATGTATTTACGCAGCAGAGGCACAAATTCGTCATAAATATCTTGGTGTACATAAACGCGTTCAATCGCAGTACAAAGCTGGCCACAATTGCTGGTTTTGGAACCCACAATTTCTTGCGCCGCTTTATCAAGATCAGCATCGGCTTCGACAATTGCAGGTGTTTTACCCCCAAGTTCGAGCGATGATTTGGCGATATTCACTTGTGAGTACTCGAGTACTTTACGCCCAGCGCCCACGCTACCAGTCAATGTAATCATGCCAACTTTAGGATGAGTACAAACGACTTCAGCCACACGATGATCCATCGTCAATATGTTTACGACGCCATCAGGAATACCCGCGGCTTGTATCGCTTTAGCAATAACAAAGGCCGAGCATGGCGTATTATTGCTTGGCCGTACAATGACGGTATTGCCGGTAATTAACGCGGGGGCTATTTTTCGCAGCAAGGTATACACGGGGAAGTTAAATGGAATAAGGCAGCTAATTACCCCAATAGGTTCACGCTGCAGTAACAGGGTTTCTGACGGGGTATCACTGGGAATTATCTCGCCCTCGATCCGCCGCGCCCATTCGGCATGATAACGAGTAATATCAGCCGCATATACTGCTTCATTAGTCGCGTCTTCGACACTTTTACCCGATTCTTGCGCCAAGACTTGGCCAATTTCATCTTTATATTCGAGCAAAGATTTTGTCAAACGGTGCAGGTATGTCGCACGTTCAATGCTGGTTAATTTTCGCCATTTTGTCTGAGCCTTGGCCGCAACATTGACAGCATTAACGGCATCATCAGCGGTTGCAACTGCGACCTTAGCAATCAGTTCGCCATTGGTCGGGTTATAAACCGGGATCGTCGCACGATTGTCAGAGCTAATAAATTCGTTGTTGACAAAGTTATGTTCCGTTCTCATCAATGTTGCCTTTTTGTTAAGATAATTTATCTTAAAAGGCTTTTTTATCACCGTCAATTGGTTTCATATTTAAAAATATCATTTCATATATGGAATATAGTAGGATAATAAAACAGCGTTATTTGCTTAATCTATTTGCACGCGTTTTTTAAAACACGTTATCGCTCGCACTTGGCTATTGTGGCGTAGTTTAGGGATCAGAGACTGCGGTTAGCGTGTGATTATTGATAATACTTATCATCACAAGCCAATTTTTTCATATCAAATAAACGTTTTTCCATATACAGAAACAGGAGTTTTAGCGCATGACAACAATCGAGAAATCAAAGGCCCCTGCGGTAGACAATAGCGTGATGATCCTTGATTTACTTGCCGCTTCAACCTACCCGCTAACGCTGTCCGAAATTTGTCAACAAACCGGTATTGCCAGTGCTAGCGGCCACCGCATTATTAATGTGTTGCTCGATCATCAAATGGTGGCCATTGACCATAGCCGAAAAAAATCTTATTGCATTGGGTCCAAGATTTTTCAAATTGCATCAACGATATATAATAAGCAGAGTATCATTGCGTTTTTTTATCCGATTGCTGAAATATTAAAAAATCAAATTCACAAATCTATTTTTCTCAGTGTGCCTGTGGGGAATAAAGCCGTGGTTGTGTCTAAGCTAGAGTCATCGCTTAACACTGCTTTTAATATTTTCATTGGCCAAACCATGCCTTTGCATCTGTCGGCATCAGGCAAGGCTATCCTTTCAATGCGCCCAATAGAATTTCAACAGAGTTATTTTCAAGCTGAGTTAAACTCGGATCCTGTGCTGACACAAGATTTGGATCAGATAAAACAAGATTTAGAACGCGCTAAAAGATTGGGTTATTCAGTTAGCCATGATGAGTTTGACAGTAAAGTAAGCTGTATTTCAGCCCCTATTCTTAATATGCGCAATGAACCGGTTGCAGCTATTAGCGCTGAAATTAGCAATGAGATATTAACCGCTCAAGATGCCAGAGATTACGCTAAAAATTTGGTTCAAGCTGCTCGTCAGTTATCGTCACGTATGCAATAGCGCTGCAATTAATGAGATTGGTATTGGTCTATAGTGCTTAGCAAAACAAAGTAAAACCATCCAGATCAATGTAGAAGTATGTACGAGGAACAAATCGGTATAATAAAACCGCTAAAATTACCTATTTAGCGGTTTTATCTCTATCTGAAGCAACGGTCTAATTTTATTCCGGCTTATTATCTATTAGGTACTCAATCCAGTTATCGACAGGCAGAGGTCTAGAAAAAAAGTACCCTTGGGCACGATGGCAACCTATTTCCAGTAATGTATCGACGTGGCTCTGGGTTTCTACACCTTCGGCGATGACTGATGAATCTAATATTTGTGCCAGTTTTAATACCGCGCTAACTATCTCAAAATCAAGTTTGGAAGTGTTAACATCTTCGATAAAGCTACGGTCGAGTTTAATGCAGTCTACTGAAAGATTTTTTAACACCGACAGTGACGAGTAACCCGTTCCAAAATCATCAATTGCTATTTTATAACCTTGAGCTCTTAGCGTTTCTATCGTTTGTACACAGGTTCCAAAATCACGCATCATATCTCTTTCTGTAATTTCCAGCAGTAGCTGATGCGGCTCACAATCGGTTTGATCAAGAATGGTTTTAAGCTGCTCAGCCAGATCTAACATGTAGAACATTCGAGCTGAAAAGTTAACCGAAAAAACAATACCGTCTAAATCAATACCAGCTTGTTGCCATTGGGTAATTAGCATTGCAACTTTTCTAAACACCCATTTGTCTATATCGATGATCAGATCAGATTTTTCAGCGACCTCAAGAAAATCAACCGGAGGTAACAGTCCAAACTTTGGATGTTGCCAGCGGATTAACGCTTCAGCCCCGACCACCTTTTGAGTATGAAGATTAACTTTGGGTTGGAAAAACACCACAAGTTCATCGTTTTTAATCGCTTGATGCAGTCCTACATTGGTTTCAATTATATCTTTAATCTCTAGCGTCATTCTATCGGCATAAATACAGTACTGATCTTTGCCATTTCGCTTCGCGTAGTACATCGCCGTGTCTGCATTTCGGATAAGTGTTTCATCATCCCTGCCATGTTGCGGAAACTGACACACACCAATACTCGCGGAAACGATGATGGTCTTATCGTGAATATGATAAGGCTTGCGAAGCGCTTTGTTTATCCGCTCTGAAATTATTTCTCCGCTATTTAGGTTTTCAGCTCCACAAATAACGATCATAAATTCATCCCCGCCCATTCTAGCCACAAAGCCAATGTCACCGACAATATCTATCAATATCTTGGACACATTGACGAGTAAGTTATCGCCAGCTGTATGGCCCAAAGAATCATTGATGGTTTTAAATTCATCAATATCTAGATAGATCAGTAAAAACGATAAATTTTGCTCTTGTGCTTTAACAATATTGCTATTTAATCTCTTCGTGGCTAACAGCCTGTTTGCCAATCCTGTTAACGGATCATGGTGAGCAAGAAAATCAAAATTTTTCTTTTCGTCGTTCAGCGCTAAATATGCCTCAGATAAACGCAGCGACATTTGATTGTAAGCATTTTCAATATGGCTCCATTCATCTGTGCGCCCTAAGTTTATTGGCTTGTTTACCCCGGTAGATTCGAGTCTTTCAAATCCTTCCTTAAGGTCATCAAGCGGTTTTCGAATGTGGCGCTTAACCACTAAGCTAACGAGTAACACAGACAAAAGAAATGCCAATAAACTAATGCTAATTGCATTGACTCGTGATTGACTTATTTCTTTCTCGAGTTGTTCTGTTAGCTCTACCGCTTGCTGATGAACTCGAGCTTCGGTCCGTTCAACCATCATTAAAAGTTCATCTTGAGCATTGACTAACGCAGCCATCACCAACCAACGTTGCTCTAGATTCGCACGAATGCGTCTTAGGGCAGCGTTATACTGACGAACAGTGCGTTTCATCCGTTTTTTCTGAGTTTTAACTTGAGTAGTGTCAATATCAACGTTTTCAAGATGTAACAAAAAAATGTCCAGTTCTTTTTCAATTTCAATGATCAGAACTTTTTCCGTTTCTGGCGTTATTCGGCTGTGAATATTGCCCACCATTTTACCCGCGGTCAAAAACGCTTCTCTTAACATGCTGATTAAATCAAGTTCATTATTATATCGCATGTAATTAGAATCATGGATATGTTGGAGTTTCCTTTCACTAATATTCAATTCTAATGTATCGAGTTGCGTGGCAAGCTTATCATCGATTTTCTGACTTTGTTTCAGAATACGATTAAGTGCCAACGAGCTGCCTAAAAACCGATGAAAATTATCAATAAAAGCATCCATCTTATTCGAAAAGTCACGATTAGTTGACAATTCACGGAGTTTTTGAAGTTGTAAATCGATGTAAAATGCTTCTTCAGACAGTGTCGTTTCACTGAACAAGAAAGTTTGTTCTAACAACTTGACTCTAGATGTCAGAATAAAAACTCGTCGACTTATTTCCGAGTTTGCAGTTAACACTTCAACATGTTCAGATGCTTGAGTTTTGAGGGTATATTCTACGAAATCTAACGATCTGATAACCATAAATATGGCCGAGCTGACAATCGCCACAGAAAGTAAATTCGATAAAATTAGTCGCTGAATAATGGTCACTCGACTGAATCTCATTGGCTTTCCCAGATATTTAAATATGCTTTTCGGTAACCATTTTGTGGGTCATAGATGATGCTACCTTTCTGATTAATCAGATCATGGACATTGTTTGGTGTCACCAAGTGAACTGGCGCCGAGTAACCACTAGGCGGTTGTTCGTTAAACGCTCGATTAAGTTCGTCTATTATCTGCCAACCTTGCAAATAAAGAGGCTCGGGCACTGTTGCTAATTGAAATTTGTCTTGATTGATTCGTTTATACGCAGCCTTGCTACCGTCCCCCGCTGAAATGTTATATGGAATATTTTTACCTTGCTCCATCCTAGATTCTAATGAAGGAATAGCGTAATCAATATACAGATCATTAATCGTTAATATATGAGTAATGTCTTGATCATATGTTTGCCACAGATGGGTGAATGTATTTGGCATTTCTTCTGCAATTTTATCTAACGGCAGTGGTTTTAACTCTAACACCGTGCATGTATGGCAGCGTTTAATCGTATCGACCATCACCCTAGCCTTTAGTGAGGCAATTTTGTAATTAGGATCACTAAATACTATAACTTTTGCTTTGCCGTTTGAATCAACAATGGCCAATAACGCAGCAACTTCAGCAACATCAAAAGGATCGGTAGTAATGTTCATGTACAACCCAAGTTCAACACTACCTCCAGCAAGTTCTGTCGCATGCCAACCAATGACAACTATTCCCAAACTTTGAGCCAGTTTTAGCGTTTTTTTGTGCCTTTGCGCGTCAATCCCGCCAAGTACAATAGCATCAGGTTTAAAGCCGATGGCTTTTCTTAATGCTGCGCCTTGACGCACTTCAGAGC
The DNA here is from genome assembly GCA_013214945.1 of Gammaproteobacteria bacterium. NCBI lineage: Bacteria > Pseudomonadati > Pseudomonadota > Gammaproteobacteria > Gammaproteobacteria bacterium. Next base: position 59,362 of record JABSRT010000024.1, on the reverse strand, counting down.
CCCGGCCATCAATAAACCTTAAATGCCAATCAAGGTTAGATATCGCTTCAGACATTCCCTTACCAACGCCGTAAACACCACCATTGCGAAGATCTTGTGCTATAAAAATAATATTTCGGTCGTGAACTATTTTAGGCCCTTGAGTAGGGCCGTCCCAAACTGTATTTTTTTCAACAGCTTGCTCTACCTTCTGTTGAGCAAAATCAAAGAAATCGTCATCATGACTATGAACAAAAGAGGATGAAATAATGCTGAAGAAAAGCACTGACAAGGCTCGTATTAAAGGTTTTATTTTCATTGTAATTTAAGTACTAATTCTTATTGTTGCTATATAATATTACTATTATAGGCTAACATCTGAATACAATTTATTAAAAGATGGTTCTAATGGCTAATCACAATTATAAATTATCATTTAGCGTGTTAATATTAGCGCTAATTGCCCTACCAATGCATGTCGCTGCTGACGAATTAAGCAATAATGCAACTAGTACACATCTGCAAAAATCGGGTAAGCTCGACCTTTTTCAGCAAACAGTTAATGCGCCGCCTAAGCCGCTAGAACAATTAAACATCAAAGCGCCGGTTCGCATTGCAGTCATTTATCCAAGTGCCGACATTTCTGATTTTTGGATCCGCAATTATACGGCGATGACTAAACGATTATCGGCGCTAAAGCTTCCTTTTGAAGTCGATGAATATACGTCAAGGCAAATAGAACATTCATTGCAGACACAGCACACACAAACGGTCTTGAACGCAAAAAAACCATACGATTTCGTTATTTTTGGTCCCTCTGAGCTTGCTCTGCAAGCTGACAACATCCAAAAGCTTGCTGCATCTGACGTGTTCAAAACCTTTATTTGGGCCTTTCATACCCCTAACCCTAGTTGGAAACATCAACCTGATGGATGGTTTGATTTCTCCAGTTCAATGGGCGCAGAAGTGCTATGTGATTACGTGGTTAAGCGCCTTGGTGAAGATGTCAATTTTGCGGTCAACAGAGGCATACCTGGCATTACCGACACGCAACGTTCTCAGGGCTTTATCGATTGTGTGGAAGAAAAAGGTGGCTGGTTAAGTATGTATGAGCATTTTGGGCAATACCAAAAACTCGGCGGCGCAGACGGTGTCAGGCTATTTCTTGATAACTTCCCTGAAGTTAAAATGATTCACAATGCCAACACGGCAATGACTATAGGCGCTGTTGATGCTTTACGAGAAGCCAATAAATTAGCTGAAATTTTTGTGACTGGTTGGGGCGGCACAGCTAAAGAAATCGAAAAGATAAAATTGGGTGAATTAGACGCGACTCCAATGAGAATAAGTGACGACTTAGGTGTAGCAACGGCTGAATCTATCAAATATTATATCGACAATAGAGAGTCGGAAGTGCCACTTATTTATCTAGGAAGAATCATCGCTGTTCATAGTGAAATGAGCCATAGTGAACTAAATACCTTAACGGGCAAAGCATTTAGATACTCAGGCATCAAGTAATTGTTAGTGTCAATTATAAGCTCGATTAGTCAGGTGGTAGCTAATTGTGGGGACTTTGATCCAATATCACCTCTAATCAGATGGCCAGTTTTAGTTGACCATTTCAATAGGCATCAATTCACACGATGGAAGTTGCGCTAAAGCTTTTGATGAAAACAGGCTGGCAAACGTTAATACTAATAAGGCACTAATTAAATTGTAAAATGGAGGTTTGATAGACGTAGATAGGGTGCAGTTCACCACAGTAAATTCCTTGTTAGATAATCCTTCCTCTAAATAATATGAAAATATCAAATTTGATATAAGCACTTGATAAGAGGTAATATTTGACGGGGTTATACTGAAAAATACTATCTAAGCAAGGAGGTCATGTATAAATTAACAACATAACGAACAAAAAACACCCAAGCCATAGTCTGTACAAAAGGCTTATTTAACGAAACCGTGTATTCGTTCCTGAAGTTGTTAAAAACAAAATAATCCATTTCGTTGATCCATATAAACAACACCTATTAACTTGCTGATATGGGCACCAAGCTAGCAGTAAATAATTTGATGTGAATTATGATGCAGCCTCAACTTACCATTAACAGTTGTTAACGTTAAAACTCTCGATTCTCTATTTACAGCCATGCGTACTGATATGTAAGTCTATTAATCATCAGTCATTTTTATTAATTTGTTGCGTCCAGTCACCAACAACCTCATCGAACGGATTACCAAAGCATTGGTCAGGCACTATAGAGTCAACTGGTCTCACCACCAGTTTAGACCTGATTACTTGCTCATTTTATTGTATGAATTAAATGAGCAAGCAACAGAGTAGCTCAATCGAGTTTTAAACCATAATAGTGACTGATATCACCACCTAAAGTCGTGCTAGCCAGCCGAGAGTTGCATTGCTGGCGTTGCTGTTTTAGTCGTGTAAAAAAAGCGTCATTATTGTGTTGCACATTATGGGCATAGATTTCCATCCACGCACTGCGGTTGCAGTTAAATGCACTCTTGTCAGAAAAAATTGTCGTATCATTGAGCACTAACTCAACCAAATTAGCCAACGCACCATTGTTGTATTGGTAAGGTGAATAAGCAGGGCTCATCATCTCCTGATTTCGTAGCATTAACTCACTTAAGCCCACCAGCGGTGCTACTGCATATAGATGATAATGGTAGGCTCTACTGCCACGCGCCATTTCTAGTGGCAGCGTGCCATTCGCCTGAATTTGATCTAAACCTATAGTCAATCCCTGCTGCGCCCAATTGAATAATTCAGAATCATTCAGAATCACAGAAGCACTCCCTAAATAAAATGAATCCCAGTATCTATGGTTGTTATTTCGGGTATTAGGCCCGGCTATACCGCCGTAAAAATATAATACCGAGTCGCTTAATTGCCGCATCCACTCGTAAGTAACACTGCCTAATAACGGTAATTCAATGCCCTCAGCATACTTAATTTTATTAAAAGATTGGGCTACAACTCCCAAGATTTCACCAGTTTTATGATAACCAACACTACTTAAATGAGTGCCAGTCATTGCCCCCGCCTCTGACCAGTACGTGATATGCCGGTTGACACATTGCGCGATTTCAGGGCTCTCAGTCGGTGTTTTACTATAACGATCAGCAAGTTTAACTAATGTTTTACTATAATTTTTCAGTGTAGCCATCTCATTATCATAAATAACTTTTTTCTCAGGATCGATAATACAACGGCACGGTGTGTCTTGATAAATGCTCGTTGATTCAAATGTTATTATTGGCTCAATCATGCTTGGACAGCTAAAGCTTACATTATCAAGGGACTGATTTTCATGTTTCCAGCGCTGACGCGCAGTATGAGAATCAAATGTTAAACCAGAGATAATTTCTGCACCAGCAACTGGAGCCGACCAGCTTACACTATTGAAAACGATTGATATTATGACAAAGTTTTTGCTAAAAGAAGGGAAGTTTTTCATTTTATTATCCTCGTGTTAATAATAAACGAGAAAGGCAACTACCCTATTAGCAAAAGCTAATTCGCATATTGACATGGTAGTTTATCGGCGGCCTCGCAATCATGTAATTGAATATTAATCAATCAGTTAGACCGACGGCTTTGCGTCCTAGGCTTTCACCTAGTTTGCCTTTTCTTCAAGGTAAATAAGCTAAACTACTTTGTTGTTTTAGTCAAAGTTTATTGAAATAACCTCTATTGTGTAGCGTTAAAGCTTTGCAATGAAACATTACCGCCAAGCCTTGACGATTTAAATGGTGCATATTTCTGTTCAAGCTTAATCAGCTGATTGTTCTGGTGATACTTTAAGTAAACAGGGATCCAAGCAAGCGAATAACTCGTGTAAAGCTGCTTGGTTGTTTGCTCAGGAAGGTTATGGTTATCAGCTAGATTATTAAAATCAGCGTGATTAGCCAGCCCTATCGTTACATTGTTAACCAACAAATTTATCGGGGCCGAGGGCGTAGAAATGAAATCATCACCATTACTATAGGCTAAATCTGCAATCATTACTAAGGGGATCAAAGCATAGTTATGATAGTTCAAGGCAAGAGAATTTCGTTTCAATTCATTGGGTAACAATCCATCGCTATTAAGTTGCGACATAGCACGTCGATATACATCCAGTGCCCAGCGATAATATTTATGATTATCCAACACAATGGCACTGTTCATTACAGCCCATGCCGCCCAATAGTCATGATTATTGACTTTTTTATCAGAGCGATTACTCCATTCAAGCACGGTAATGAGAGTAATTTTCTCAATCCATTGCTTCACTTTTTGTACTCCTGGCTCCTGCGAATCGAATGACGCCATCAGTGCAATATAATTAGATGAAATCGCCGCCAGTGTCCATTTTCGTACTGACTTTCCTGTGTGTTTGTCTGCCCGTCCAAGCAATGCGTTAGCCTCAGCCCAAGGCACAAGCATATCGATCATACAAGTACTAACACTAGCCGCAGAATATTTGCCACTAGCATAGCTCATTGAAAGCTTGCTTAAAGATTTTTCTAGTAACCGTATATCACTAGTTTGTTGTTTATATTTAGCGGCCCAATCTTTGTGGACTTGATCGCGAGCACGATTATTTTTATTATCCTTTGGTCCATATTTAGAATTAAATGATAGGTCATTAGTGTACGGGGTAATCATAGGCAACTGATCACAGGTATATTCCCTATTGCTCAATGAGTCAGGATATGAATAGCTAGGTATAAGTTGTTGACAGCCTGCTATTAACAGGCAACTAGCAAACATCCAAAGTCCCTTGCTTAACATTAAGAAGACTCCTGGGTGCAAACTTTAGTAATAACCTTGGCACCGACTAACTCAGGGCTCTCTACATTAATTTCCAGCGCTAAAAAATGTAAATCTTTTATCGAACGATTGCCCCCTTGATCAACTACAAAATGGCCCTCAAGCCCCTTAATACGGGAGTGCCCAATCTTATTAGCATATTGACGTCGCTCCACGTAGTGAGTTTTGATAGAAAATTCAGAAATTTTCGGATTGTCGAATGTAAACTCATATAAAACTTGGTGCTGTTTTAGCTGTTGGTAGTTTTCCCCGCCGTTATAGGCGACCATATTTGAACCAAGGGTAAGGGTCGTTGACGACTCAACAAAGGTATTGGTATCGCAGCTGGCATTTTTCATCTTTGGCAAAGCAAGAGCGAAATTATTAGCTGCAAGATCACGCACCGGATACTCCCATAATACCAATTGAGCAGGATTATTGGCAAACTCCTCAGAGTTGACATACTGGGTAATTGAGCCGACGAGTCCACCTCCGCTTACGGCATGGTTGATAATATTAATGCCAAGGAACTCACTCAGGAATCCATCGAAATTTCGTGCCGAGTTTTCTGAAAAACTGGTGCCTAATAATACCGCGTTCTGACCTTCATCTGCTCCAAATAACTTATCTTCATTATTTTCCGCCGTTGATGCTACCTGATAAAGTTTATGATATTCCTTCGGATAAGCGGTGCCGCACAGCTTAGAAAAAACTCTCTGATTATTACTGTCTAACCCATAAACTCCATGGTAGCGGCTTTCAATTTTCTTTCGCTCGTATTGCCCATATACTGGTAATTTAGCAACGTAGTCGTTAACTAATTGCGCCGCAATTCTGGATCCTTCAGGTCGCCAGTGAAAGTCGCGTTTATAATAAAGGTTGGGGATATTTGTATTAAGCATCGTTGTAAAATCAACAGTATGAATACCCGACTTTGTTAACTTGTTGACATGCTCTAAGTATTTCTGACGCGCGATCTCAAAATCATAATTCATAGAATCAGGGATTTGATGCGGATAAATCAGACTGCGATGAGGTACAGGGATCATCACTAGGGTGGTTCCTCTCTGCTTGAACAGTTTATTTATTTGCGACAGCATTGCCAGTGCCTGCGGTTCTATATCTAGATTAGGTGATATTTTATCTAGGCGAAATAGCCAGTTATCTGGTCCCTGTACCAGTCGACCAAAGTCTTGCCGCTGACTATCGCTATAAGTAGCCGGATCATCTAACTGCGAACACATTGGCGTAACATAGTCCGATTGCTGAGCGTTGCAACTCAAAGACAAGAACAGTAGCGCTGTAGTGAAAAGTGTTAATCTCATCTGGTTAAATCCTTGTATTGGTATTGCTTGGCATAATGGCTATCGCAATGCCATCTTCGCTATCAATAATCGCGATGTTATGTACGGTGTCTTTTTGTAATTGTTGAACGATTTCGCGTAATTTAATATTTTCGTAAAAGATCCCCATGTTAAGCGCTATAGCATTGATTTCACGATATCCCAGATGGTCCGGAGCAATGCTCTTAATAATCAGGGTTCGACCGTTAGTCGTTTTTAGGCTTAATTTTTTTGACGTGGAAAAATTATATAACGCCAACATAGATTTCCCTTTTTTTGTGATAGCTTGATCGGTCGTTAACACAAAGCTACCATCGGGCTTAAGTACTAGCGTATATCGCTTGCCAGCCTTGGCATTAAGGGTTATTTCTTGCTGATTTATCGCCAGTGTAAGTTGACCCGCTTTAGCACGAATATAGTCTGAAAAGTGGAAACTGGCGGTGTTAGGAACTTGCTTATTAATGGGTTGCAAAGACAAGACAACCCCACGCTCTGTTAAATTAAGTACCCTAACCAGTGCCTCATCGGCCTTAACCTGAGGGGCGTAAAGCGCTGCTTCATTAGCACTAACAATGGAACTGCTAACGATGAACATTACGCCAAGTAGTTTTAAAAAATGTTTCATACTGATTTTTCCTGTGCAAGGTTAGGACTAATAACAAGATAACGTTCTGGAATTTCCCAGATAATTAATTTAGGAGGCTGTTGCTTAAAGTCGTTCGACTGTAAGTACTCTGTCATTGGCAAGAATGGCCCTTTACCCTGTTGTGACATATCGAGAATATTAACCCCAGTATATTGCTGCAAGGCACCAACAAAATTCCATTCGTGCTTGGCGCTATAACTCGTGCCAACAAGGGTAATTGGATATTGAATATCATCAAATAAACCAACTTCGTCTAGAGATTGGGTAATAAAGGGCTTTATATTGGGATTTTTAGGGCTCAAAAACGAAAAATAGGGCTCCAACGGCAGATAATTTAATAAATCCCCCCGATATGGAGCGCTATCTTCAACTAAGGTATTAAATTTACTACTGTGCCACTCAAAGTCTCTATAGTTGCTTTGCAACTGTTGTGCGATAAATTGTGCTGCAAGCTGAGCACCTTTCGGACTCCAATGAGTATCATTTTTGACAAAAGTGGCGAGATCATTCTGAGGGATCAGAGCCGGTAATAATCCGATATGATCTATCTGATTTTTCTCAAGCCACTCTGAGAAAAATCTATATCGTGCGTTGGCATGTTCGGGTAGTGCCTGTGGCAAATATTCAGAATACACCCTTGCTTTCGACGGCACTATAGACACAACCAGCCTAGCACCATGTTGCTCTATCTGCTGACGTGCCTGCTCAATTGTAGCTAAACGCTGCATCACTTCATCCGCGTTACTTGGGGTATTATTTAATTCTTCGCTGGTGAACAACCAATTATTATGACCAACAATTACTCCACTATCCCCCTGATTAAATAGGAAAAAATTGGCAGCCGCCCACAAATTTATCGCAAACTGGCGCGCCAGAAAACTCTGATTATATTGTTGTTCAATCCCACTAAACTGCTGACCATTAGTCCAACTGAGTTGCGGATTAACCGTTATTTTATTCCAATCAAGATGACTCAATAGAGTGAACGTTAAGGTCAACCCAATAAAGCCAAAAGCATTTATTTGTCTATACATGGTTAATTAATCCTAAAATTGAAAGTACAGAAAGGGTGAATAGCTTTGTGCCGATAGTTTCAATATTGAAAGCGTAAATAGCGGCAATAACAAATAACTGGCTGTTTTACGTAATTTAAGTTGAAACCGACGTTTTATTTTGGGCAAAAAACCCGCAACCAACACAGTGGTATAGGCCAATATCAGCATAGCCTGTTCCATCGAACTCATTGACTGCGCGACTTCAGATCTGAGACCGTTAAAACCAAACATGGCTTTATAGATGCCAACGGCAGCGCCGACAGATTCGGCACGAAACATCACCCAGCCTAAAATTATAATCAGCAGGGTCATCAGCCAGGCCAGCGGGTTAAAAAATTTATAGTGTCCCAGACCTAGTTTTTTTTCGATAGCCAGCCACGCACCATGCCAAGCTCCCCAGAGTAAAAATGTCCAGTTTGCACCGTGCCAGAAACCTCCTAGCAGCATAGTTAAGAACAGATTTCTATAGGTTGTTAGCGTGCCTTTACGATTACCCCCTAAAGGAATGTATAGGTAATCTCTGAGCCAGCTCGACAAGCTTATATGCCAACGACGCCAGAACTCAGTAATACTTTGGCTAATGTAAGGTTGATTAAAATTATTGATAAAACGAAAGCCGATCATTAACCCCAGTCCTATTGCCATATCACTATAACCAGAAAAGTCAAAATACAGCTGTGCGGTATAGGCTAGTGCCCCGGTCCAGGCGTCGATTAATCCCGGTGAACTAAGGGAAAAACTTGCATCAACGATTGGCGCGATGGAATCGGCAATAAACACTTTCTTAATAAAGCCAACCATAAACCAGCTGCAGCCCTGGCCAAATTTATTCCAACTATGAGTACGCTCACTAAATTGATCCGCCAAATCTTTATAACGCAACACTGGACCGGCGATAAGCTGAGGAAACAAAGCAACAAAAGCTGCAAAATCGATTATGTTTTTAGTGACTGGCGCATCTTTGCGATAAACATCGACGATATAACTGATCGACTGAAATATATAAAAAGAGATACCAATCGGTAAAATAACATGCAAAAGATTAAAAGGAGCAACCCCAGTCGTGGTTAGAAGGGTATTAAAGCTATCAACGCCAAAGTTGGCGTACTTGAAGTACCCCAGCACCAATAAATTGCCCAACACGCCACCAGTAAGCCACTTTTTAGCGGCGCAGTCTTGTGACACTTTAAGACCAATGAAATAATTAAAGCCTGTGACCACAACAAACAACAATAAAAAATCTATTCGCCACCAAGCATAAAATGCATAACTTGCCGCTAAAATAACCCCATTTTTATACCTGTCGGCGCTCATATAATAAATAGCCAAAAACAGCGGCAGGAAGCTAAACATAAAAATATTCGATGAAAAAACCACCTTATTGTTCCTTATCACTAAAACGAATAGCTTGTTTGTGGTTTAACAATCCCTGCAATATTTCGGTATTATAAGGAGCATACCCCCCACCAAATAGTGGTGTACTGGCGCCATCAGTCGCTTTTATGACCATTCCTGAAATTAAAAGCGGGTGAACCTTTTCCCCACTTAGAACTCCCGATTTATTCTCTAGCACATAGTCGCCAATAGTAGAAAAACTCACTTTCTTGACATACGGATCTAGTACTAAATCGCGTTCCTTACCATTAGGATCAGCGGTATAAATATAAAAAGCCAGCTGGCCGTTGTTTTTTATTACATTTTTTGCTGATATTACGTTCTGACTGTTGCGAACCCGCACACCATGCTTTCCATTATTGCTAACAACATTGCCATAAATGAGGACATCAGGGCTCTCAAATAGGGTTATACCATCGCCCTTGTTATTATAAGAATGGTTATAGGCGATGATGTTATTTTTGCTCTGTCGATCTAATACGATGCCGTGGCGTGCGTTCTCATAGGATTTATTATTAAAAATCCAGCTATCCTCGACCCCTCTAGACACAATAATTCCGTGCCGCTCTCTGGTTTTATATGTGGTATTTCTAGCGATAATCAATCGCTTAGAGTAATCATGAGGATCAATAGCATAAACAATATTGTCGTAATAGGTATTACCGAGGATCACAGAGTCTTCCGCTTCGTGAGAATAAAAACCGTAGTAAATATCTTCAAAGAGATTGTCGATAAACCAACCATTTGGATTACCATGCACCACTTCCTTATATTGTTCTGGCACTCCTGTTAGTGAAATACCGTAGGATTTTGCCTGAGAGTAACCTAGTTGTTTAAAGGTAGAACTAGCGAGATAAGTCTCTGACTTGCCCTGTCCGGTAATAAAGGGACGAAAGTTCTTTTTATAGACATAGTAAGCTGGTTCATTTTTAATCTCATTCCAACCAATAATTTGGCTTTCAATAATAAACAAACTGCCAGCGTTAAGTATGAAAGCTCCTTTAGTTTGACTTAACAATAATTTACTGGCCTCAGTATCCTTACTGATGATTAGAGTCGCGCCATGAGTAACCACGATTGGTAAGCGGCTAATATAGGTACCATCTGATTTCAATTCAAAGTATAGGGGGTCAATAGTTTCAGCAATATCAGATAACCGAGCAACACCGTCCCTAACCACTATAGCCTGTGGAAAACCCGTTTGACGCTTGACCCACTCCATGGCCCTAACGCCATTAGTAAAGTGTTGAAATTCAGTAATATCAAATATTTTTTCCACGTTAATTTGTGGTGGCATATTGTCCTTAGGCAGATGTTTTTTTACCCACTGCAGGTTATATTTAGAAATATCAGGCAATTGAGGTGCCATAACCTCAGGTGCACTAGCTTGCAGTGGCAACAGGGTTATCTGTTGCGCCTGGCAAAGTGATGCTAGCAAGGTGAAAATGAATAATAATTTTTTCATCAGAAGTTTAATCTCCAATCTAGCACCGCCCGATACCTTTGGTTATCAACACTACTGCCGTAGGCATCGCCGGGCCAAAAGCTGGATAAACGAAATTGTATCGAACTGCTATTTAATAAAGCATTTGGTAGTTTTGGGGTGAATTCGACCACTAAATCAGCAGCAATACCTAACTCGTCACGACCAGGAACTAATGATGCCTCGACTGCTGAGCTGCCTATATCCAAATCAGTATTAATCCTGTTGAACTTGTTTAATAACAAGTTCACCTTAACTTCTGGTGCTAGCTGCATGCCTAGGTAAACGCCTAATACTCGGATATTGGATAATTCAGGCCGATAGGCTTCGTTGTATCGGCTAAATGCACGCATATTAGAAACAAGCTTAGCCTTATTACTTTGCAGTCCACTCTGGAAAAATCGCCCTTCGGTATCTTGGCTATTATTGTCTGAAGTTTGTGCAAACTGAAGGCCAACGACAGGCTGATATAGATAATTAGCCTGAACTGATATATCTCCTTGAACTAACCATCCTTTTACCTTTTTCTTATCAACACCATCAGCATTTAAATAGCTGATATCACCCTGTTGATAAACATACTGGGCATTATAATTGATGATCATATCATCGCTTAATTGAGTTGAACCGTGTGGGCGTACACCTAGCCATGCAACTTTAGGATCGCTAGGATCATATGCTTCAGCCGTGGTGCTTAATTTCGCCATAGAGCTATGATCATTGAGGTAACTGAAATTAACATCGATAAATTGCTGATACTTCCAGTGCCATGAAGTCGTTGCTAATAGACGTAATAAGTCGTGATTCCGGTATTTATAGTCACTATTGTCGGTTCTAAAGCTGCTAACTTGCTCGCCAATAGCAATAAAACCACTAAACAAACTGCGTTCTATATTTAATGACGCAGAAGTGAAATTTCGGTCCCACCACAAACCACTGCCATCCCGCAAACGCTTGCGTCCTAAGGTTGCGCTGACGCCAGGATATATCAGGTTGTCAGCTTTAAAGTACAACTGCTGCAATTCAAGATAATGTTTAGCAGATTGTCCCCCCTGCTCTGGCTCAAGATTAATGGTATCTGTTGAGTAAAACCCCCGGGCCTTAACAAAGAAAGATTGCTCAGCGGATAATTGATATTGGCCTTGGGCATTAAGTTGCAAATAGCCGTTGCGACGCTCACCATCGTTATAAAAGCCTAACTCCTTGTCACTTTGTTGAATATAGCCAACATTAGCACCTAAACGATGTTGCCATGACGAGGCGCAAGCGCTGCCTGCTAGGCTTAAGTAAATCAAGCCAAGCAAAGATTGCTTGTAGGTCATATTTGTTGATCCTTGTTGTTATTTATTTGCGACGCCAGGCGCTTATTTAGCTCTCGCTGCGCTTGGGCAGTAGCCTCTGCCATTCCCAGTTCAGAAATATGAAACTTCTGTTTAAACAGTGCTAACTTTTCTGCGTTTATTTTCGATAATAACTGATATTTGGTAGCTGCAATAAGATCAACTTTTATACCCCTGCCGCCGCTGTAAATTTTACTTAATTGTCTGTCAGCCCGTTTAAATCCGCTCAGTGCAGACTTACCAAGATATGCCAGAGCTTTTGGGTAATGCGGTTCACCTAAAAATCCTTCGCTATAAAGTGCGCCTAGCAGGAAATTTATATAGGGAGATGATTGCGGTATCGCAAGTAACAATTTTTCTGCCCGCCATGGATCTTGAATAGTTTGAATACCATAAAGGTAAATTTCTGCCTCAAGGGCATAACAATCAAGGTCTCCGGCAACCTTCCCTTCCAAGATAACGGCAATAACATCAGAAAAATCTTTACCGATAGTAGGTTTATTTAAATACAATTTCGCCAAGTAGAAATAGGCGTGTGCGTCGGTTTTAGCAAGCCAATGGAATAATACATCCGCATTATGGCTGCTCCAGCTAACCAAGGTGCCATCAGCTATTTTTTTTGCAATTTTTAATCCGACATTTTTAGCGCTGGCATTATTGCTTGCTTTGAGCAGCTGATATACTTGTTCAAAGGTTCCCAAATCAGGCTGCTGGTTATATAACACGGACAGTCCATACAAGGCCTTTTCATAGCGTTTAGTCGCACACAGGTAGTAACCTTTTGCTTGCTGGCCACTAAGCTGAGGTGCTTGACCGTTAGTGTACATTTCAGCAAATAGATAACATGCTTCTGGCTGGCCTTGCTGAGCTTTTGCTAGTGCAATAACCAAGTACTTTTCCGGTATCGAATAGTCATGGTCAGATGCGAGTAGCTTAACCAAATCCTTGATAGCAGCATCATAACCTTGGTCGATAAGTCGTAATATAAGCTTGCTACCCTGTATTACATCTCTAACGTTAGGATCTTGGCTAAAAGCCAGTAGCCGGGCGCGTTTAAGTTGTGCAGATAGATCTCCACTAGCGGCGGCTTCGCTCAACCAGATGAGTGCTTGATGATCATTTCCTTGTTGTTGATATAACTGCGCTAGTTTTCTTTGCGCTTTTGGTAGGCCAAATTTAGCCAAGTATTGATAATGAGTATAGGCTTCGCGCTCCTTCCCCTCACTCAATAACCTGTCGGCGATCCCTTCATCATACTGGATCGCTGAACAGCCACCGAGCAAGATGAGGGGCAGGCAGGCGCTAACTGTTTTTTTGATCATTAGTCTTATCCTGGCAGCGTCATTTATAGCCATGAGCTTAGGTAGGTTTGGGCAAATTTAGAACTGGCAATGACCTTAACGGGTTTATTAATATCATTAAGTCCAATCGATTTACTCGTAGTGATCAACACTGTAACGTCTTGATCTTTTCCTTCTACAGTCAATTTATCAATTTTACCTTCAACAAATTCACCATCCACTTCACCAAGATTTTTTAGTACTACAGATTGACCTACTTGCAGAGATTCGGCATCTTTAAAGCTGAATTTTGCACTAATAAATGGACGGCTGCTATTACTGATTAGGGTGAAAGTCGGGTCACCTTTTTGCAGGAATTGACCATAAATGCCGTTGACGCTGAGGATTTTACAGTCACAAGGACTGCTAATTGAACCATTGATCTTAGTTTGCTTTAGTGATTTGGCCAAAATATCTTGTGTTTCTTGTGGTAAGTTGCTGGTTTCAGCTTCAAGTTCAACCCCGCTAAAAGTCGCTAACAGCTGTCCCTTGCTAACAGATATCAAACCTTTGCTTACCAACGGCTCTAGATTACCGGCTTTTGGCATGCTCAAGGTATGTGATTCAGCGGTAACCATCGCAGTTTTTGAACTTTGTACGAAATACATACCAAATAATTTTAGACTAACGAAAGTCAGTGCCGACAATCCAATAACTAAAAATATCAGGCTACCAACCATAGACTTCACTCTTTCTAATTTGTTAGTGGCCACCAATTGTTTTTTATTTCTTGCGTCAGTATGATTTTCCCGACTCAGAGTATTGATAATATCGCCAGTTGCCAGCAGTTCTCCGCTTAAGAAAGCGGTGATAATATAACGAAGAGCCGAACTGAATCTTTTATCAACATTTTGAAAAGTACAACCTATATTGTTATTAGGTAGTTGCGTTAAGGTATTGAATTCGACGCTGTAACTAAAATCAAAACCATCAATAGTTAGCGACAATTGTCCTTTGTAGAGTTTGTTCGGCTCAATTTCCTTGCTGCTGTTCTCAAGGCTAAAACCTCCAGCCGACATATCCTGTACTTTAAATTCTTTCTTATTAATACTTAGTGTCGCAGGAATTTTAACCCGAGAAAATTGGCGTTGCACCTCGGTTTCGTGTACGACATTAAGATTTTTAATTGCTTGACTCATTTCTATAATTCCAAATTATTAAACTAGTGCAAAAATAGCAGCGGCAAATACACTGACACTGGCAAAGGTTACGGCTCTTGATGACCACAGGTTAAACAGACGCTGGTAAGAAGCAGGATCTGCACTTAACTTGGTCGGTTGTCTGGTCCATGACTGTCTATCTAGCCTGAAAAAGACATATATTTTCATGATGGCACCTACAATTTGGTTGTAATACAATATCATAGGATAGGCTGGTCCAATTTTATGCCCGCCAGCCAATAGGGTTAGGGTGATTAGGCCGCGGGTGATCATTATCCAAATAAAATAGATCACGCTGTATATAATTGAATATTTCAGTGCCGCGACAATAGCGACCGATAACCCAAGCAAACTGGTCCACATCGAGATGCGCTGATCGTTAACTACATAGAAGGCAAACCAACCTAGCTTTTTAGGCCCAAGTTTCACCGCACGACTGTTTTGGCGTGAACTATTACCATACCAACGATACATTAATTGGCGAGAAGACTTGATAAAGCTACGGTTAGGCGGATGCTCTATGGTTGTTACCATGGCATCTGGTACATAGAAGGTATCTAGTCCCATTTTCATAATACTGAACCAGCTTGATTTGTCGTCACCAGTCAGAAATCTAAAACGACCTAAACGCCAATGATCAATATTATCGAGTTGTACATCGTCAATAAACATCGGGTTAGTCACCACACTAGCTCTAAACACTGACATTCTGCCAGTCAAGGTCAGTACTCGATTAGACAGGGCCATAGAACACATATTGATATGGCGTTGACCAAACCTGAGTTTGTGCCATTCGCTCATGATGTAGGAACCCTTGACTTCACACACTTCGTTCGTTGTCAGAGCAGCCATTTTAGGTCGAAGTTTAAACAGGGCAGCTGTTTTACGGACACAGCCTTGCTCTAGTATGGTATCACCATCAACCACCGCTACAACGGCATCATCATCAGGTAGGTCGCGACTAATAGCCCGAAAACCTGCGGCCAATGCATCTCGTTTTCCGGTACCTGAAATACGAACAATTTTCAGCTTGACCGAATCAGGTAGTTGATGTTTATTAAATAGCGAACGAATTAATATTTCATCGCTTAATTCAACAATAGAAACAACAACAGTGCACGGAATATCGCATGTTTTTGCCTCGCTAAACACCGCATTATAAACTGAAGCCGTTGTATCGGGCTCAATTCGAAAACTAGTCACCATTAAATAAACATGGGGTGGCATTGCATCCTGCCCCATACGGTCAGCCTGTCTACGCAACGTAGGAAATACCCAGTGCAGAAACCACATCCCCCTGATAAAATGAATAATGCCATTCGAGTAACGCCAAGTACCAATGATGCCCATAATAAAAATAAATTTTTCTGATTCAGGTAGAAAAACATCTCGTGGCACCAGTATAACGAGCCCTCCTAAGGTGGCTAAAAATAACAACCACCCTGAAAAATCTCTAATTTTTGACTGATTAAAAATTTTATTCAGCATAATTACCAACAAATTCCATGTTTATAATCACAAGAAACTTGATCCATGAAACCGAACAGATCGACAAGTTTTTTGCCGGCAGGCAAGTTTTCCAACACCTTAGCAAAAGCTTTATTGCCGTTGCCTACTATTATGATGTCGCCGTGATCGACCGCGCTTTGCAAGTCGCTTTCGAGCAGGCTGGAAACATGTGGGATATGGGAATTGATATATTCCTTGTTAGCACCATTAACACGTGCATATTCAACGTATTGATCATAGATTTTCAGATCATAACCTTTACCTATAAGCTGTTCTGCCAGTTCAACAAAAGGGCTCTCTCGTAGATCATCAGTTTCGGCTTTAAAGCTTAATCCGAGCATGGTGATCTTGCGCTGATTTAGCTTCTTGATTATGTTAAAGGCATTATCAATCTGGTTGCGATTACTCACCATTAGCTGATTTAACATAGGAATCTTCACATCAAGAGACGACGCACGATATGTCAGGGCTTTAACATCTTTAGGCAAACAAGAACCGCCATAGGCAAAACCAGGGCGCATGTAATAATTGGAAATATTCAGCTTTTTATCTTTACAGACTACTTCCATAACCTCTCGGCCATCAACTCCAAGTGCGCGCGAAATATTGCCGATTTCATTGGCAAAAGTCACTTTGGTGGCATGCCATACGTTACAAGTATATTTAATCATTTCAGCCACTTCGATCGGCTTACGGATGATCTCGGCATCCAAATCCTGATATAACGAAGCCAATACCGCACCAGACTCGTCATCCATTTGTCCGATGACCGTCATTGGCGGGTTGTAAAAATCAAATATCGCGGTACTTTCGCGCAAGAATTCCGGATTGGTTGCCACGAAAAAATCACGCCCGGCTATACGACCCGACGCTTTTTCTAATGCCGGAATCACCACATTCTGCACGGTGCCAGGCAGCACGGTACTACGCACTACCACATAATGTGGCCGAGTTTTGTCAGCTAAAGCAGTGCCGATATCATGACATACCGACTCGATGTAATTTAGATCCAAATTGCCATTAGCCATCGAAGGTGTGCCTACACAAATCATCGATATTTCACTATTTTTAACCGCTGAAATGGCATCAGTCGTTGCTTTTAAGTTACCTGAGGTGACGCCATTGGTGATCAGTTCTTCCAGTCCTGGTTCAACAATCGGAGATCTTCCTGCATTGATTAGATCAACCTTATCTTGTGAAATATCAACACCAATAATGTTATGGCCATTTTTTGATAAACAGGCAGAGCAAACTGCACCTACATAACCCATACCAAAAATACTAATATCCAATTTATTCTCCATTAACGGGCATTGCCCGATTTTTATCAATTATGTTAGCCACAACACCCAGTGTTATGGATTTATTGCTAATAGTCAGGTTAAGCCTGATTAAGCAGCTCGACTAGCTCTTGGGTTTTTTGTTCCATCAACTTTTGATCCTGGCGACTTTCGACATTGAGCCTGATCACAGGCTCAGTATTGGACTGGCGCAAATTAAAACGCCATTGGGGGAATTCAATGCTAATGCCATCTGTGTTATCAACCCTAATAGCACCGGGACGATAAAGCGCATCTATCGCTTTAAGCGCCTTGCTGGGATCGGATAGCTTGAGATTAATTTCTCCCGATGAAGGAAACAATTTCATTCTTAAGTCAACCAACTGCGACAATGTTTTTTTACTGCTACTCACCAATCCAGCCACTAACAACCAAGGGATCATTCCGCTATCGCAATAGGAAAAATCTCTAAAATAATGATGAGCACTCATTTCACCGCCATAAATAGCATCTTCTTTACGCATTCTTTCTTTGATAAACGCATGACCTGTTTTAGATTGAATAGCGATACCGCCCGCAGATTCGACTAACTCCCTGGTGTTCCAGGTTAGACGGGGATCATGAATAATTTTTGAACCTGGTGCATCGGCTAAAAATGCCTGAGCGAGTAAGCCAACAATATAGTACCCCTCGATAAAGCCGCCGTTTTCATCAAATAAGAAACAACGGTCGAAATCACCGTCCCACGCAATGCCAAAATCAGCATTATTTTTAATTACTGCCTCTGCAGTTACGGCGCGATTTTGTGGCAAAATTGGATTTGGAATACCGTTGGGGAATTTACCGTCTGCCTGATGATTAATTTTAGTAAAACGGATCGGAATGTTTTTTTGGCTAAAACACTGCTCCAATGCATCGATAACGTGTCCAGCAGCACCGTTTCCGGCATTAACCACCAAATGTAACGGAGTGATTACATTAGGCTTTATATAAGTAAGTAAATGCTCAATATAGGGCTCAAGTATGTTGCATTGACTTAAATTGCCACGGCTCGATGCTAGCTTAAAGTTATTCTGCTCAGCCAAGGCTTTAATCTGATTTAACCCAGTATCGCCACTAATCGGAATGGCACCCCGCTTGACCAATTTCATCCCGTTAAAGTCGATAGGGTTATGACTGGCTGTAATTTCAATAGCACCATCTATATCTAAATGTTGGGCGGAAAAATAGACTTCTTCAGTACCAGTCATTCCCAAATCGATCACATTAACACCAGAGTCCATCAACCCATTAGCTAATGCTAACTTCAATGATTCGCTAGTGAGCCGAATATCTGCCCCTATCGCCACCGTGGTAGGATTAAGGTATTTCGCGAAAGCACAGCCAATTGAGTAAGCGATTTTTTCGTTTAATTCACTCCCCAGTCGCCCACGAATGTCATAGGCTTTAAAGCAGGTTAAGTTAGTCATTTTAAGCCTCCGCTACTCTGGTTGCTTCAACGACCTTAACACTTCGCCCATAACGATCTTCAAAACGCACAATGTCGTCTTCACCAAGATAGCCACCAGATTGTACTTCGATCAACTCAAGGTTGATTTTGCCGGGGTTTTCTAACGCATGTATTTCACCAACAGGAATATAGGTCGATTCATTTTCACAAACTAATTTGTTAGTATTGCCACACGTGACCTTAGCCATGCCTTTAACAACTATCCAGTGTTCTGCCCGGTGATGATGCATTTGTACTGAGAGTTTTGCACCGGGCTTGACGACAATGCGCTTAACCTGAAAACGTGAACCACTGTCGATCGAATCATAATATCCCCACGGACGGTAAACATGACGATGATGTTTAATTTCGTAACGGCCCTTATCTTTAAGTTCTGCTACAATATCTTTAATCCCTTGCACCTTGCTTCTATCTGCAATCAACAATGCATCTTTTGTTTCTACAATAACAAGATTATCTACACCGAGAGTGGTAATTAGTTTTTGATTTGAATGTATATAAGAATTTGTACTATCTGTGGCAATTACATCACCAACGCAGACATTATTATTGCTGTCTTTGTCACTTATTTCCCAGAGCGAATTCCAACAACCTACATCACTCCAGCCAGCGACTAAGGGAATAAGTTTGACCTGAGATGATTTTTCCATCACAGCATAATCGATAGAAATACTAGGTGAGGCGCGAAACGCATCGGCTTGTAATCTGACAAAATCCAAGTCAACTTCAGAATTTAATACGGCATTTTGACAAGCCTGCAATAGCTCGGGCTGGTGTTTTTCTAGTTCAGAGATTATCCGAGTCGCCTTAAACAAAAACATCCCGCTATTCCAGTAATAATCGCCAGAATCTAGATAGCTTTGGGCTGTCACCGTATCTGGTTTTTCAACAAAACTCGACACTTCCAGAATGACAGCGCTGTTATTTTGGTTGGTTTTAATATAACCATAACCAGTATGAGCACTCTCAGGTACAATACCAAAGGTCAGTATATTACCCTCTATTGCAGATTGACTGGCTGATTTTATAGCCTGTTCAAAGGCTGAGATATCTTTAATTTCATGGTCCGCTGCCAATACCAGAATTAATGAATCCTGAGTCATTTTTTCCTGGGCATAAAGAGAGGCAGCAGCTATTGCAGGAGCCGTGTCTCTGGCGGCAGGTTCGAGAATAATTTTCGCATTATCTAGTCCTATTTCCTGAAGTTGCTCAGCAACAATAAATCGATGTTCCTCATTGCACACGATAATTGGCGCACTAATATTAGAAATATTTTTCAACCGAGTCAGAGTACTTTGCAACATGCTTTGATTGTTTATCAATCTAAGGAACTGTTTAGGGCGTAGAGTACGCGATAACGGCCATAATCTTGAGCCACTTCCACCAGCTAAAATTACTGGAATAATATTCATAATTTAAATCCTTTTTTATATATGTAGTTTTAGCTAGTAATTCAGGGGCCAATTTAAAATAACCGCGTTATAAACAGCGTTATAATTATTTCTGCTTTGTTATTTTCCATTCTATTCAAGGATAACTAGAGCGCTTATCTACCTAATAAATGGTATTGCAAGCCGTCAACCAACTCTTACTTCTGACAAATAAGTTAAAGTAATATTCGCGGCGTACGATATAACAAGGGAAGATGATGTGGTACGTCACTTCAGGAAAAAGAACTGACAAAAAACGAAAAAACACAAACAAAGCAACAACCTAAAATCTTTCATTTCGT
Source organism: Gammaproteobacteria bacterium (assembly GCA_013214945.1). Lineage (NCBI taxonomy): Bacteria > Pseudomonadati > Pseudomonadota > Gammaproteobacteria > Gammaproteobacteria bacterium. Next base: position 38,771 of record JABSRT010000024.1, on the reverse strand, counting down.
GTAATGACATAACGATTTCGCTTTATGACGACTTTACGAACGTTTCCTGATATTTTGATACGATGTTTTAATTTGGGGACTATAAGTAATACCAATTCCGATAATTAACTGATCATTCTTAACGGTTAAAACAAATGATAACCGCGTTATTTATTTTCTATGTAGAATGACTACAGACGTATATAAATGCCTTGTTCTCATCCGTTTTCCCTTGTTAATAAATTGCCCACTAATTTAACGGAATTGGTATAATTTGAGATCGGGTTAAGTACCGACATTTGTATTGAGCTCTGCGGCGCTTATATTCAATGTTGGCTATGCTCTTTCCAACAATAAGCTCTCTCCATAAATCCATACAACGCTTTTACCTTTATATTTTTCGCACATTCGTTATTAACGTGGGGATATTTCGGGGATAATATAGGTGACGTGAGTATTAGCTGTAGGAATACTTACTGCGACAATTTGCAATCAAGTGCAAGTTAAAGCCGTAAAGTCGCCCCCCTCGTTTAGCTATACAGCGACAGTTATATAACGAGGAATACGAATATTATGGCGAATTTAGGACTGGTAAAATAAACAAATGCTATGCTTATTTGTTACTGTTTGTAAGTCGGCGAAGATAAGAGTAACCCATACCGATATTTTGTTTAAGAAACGTCAATAACTGAGTTATTAAAGGGGAAATTGACAAAAACTCATTGATATCACGACTTTTCAATGAGTTTATTCCTCTACAACCACCATGTTTTTAGATCGTTTGGGCCGAAGAATTTTAAACATGGTAGACAATTATGGTCCTAAATCCAGGTTTAGTAATTTATGAACACTTTAGTTGTCTAGTTAAAAAACCGCTCTAGAGCGGTAATGCGCGGATCAGGATTACTTATACGCTTACCTTCACGATAATCAGTTGGCGTTTGCTGCAAATATTTATCAAACCAACGACTCATCTGACGCTCATTGGTGAATCCAGCCTCTGCGTAAATAGCTTTGATTGGTTTATCTGTCTGCTCCAACATTTTTACTGCCTGCAACCCCCGGTAGCCGTTGATACATTGCTTCATGGTCAGCCCCTCAGGGAAGTATTTTTTAGCTTTATATTGAAAGTTACGAATGCTGCCATTAAGGTGACGAGCAATCATGGTTTCTACATTAATAGTATCATCTAGATAACATTCGCAAATAACCGCTTTTACGGTGGCGATAAACTGTTGTTGACCTTGCTCATCTACCTCGCACTTTTGCCATGATTCCTCTAATGCAGGAACAACGATATGATCCTGAATTTGATTTAGTTCTTGTTGAACCCGTTTACGGATTCGTGCATGTTGGCTAATCAAGGTATTAACATGGGCTTGTAATATGTCCGGTTTCACCGTCTTATCAAGCCACAAATCAGCCTGAGCCGCAATCGCCTGCATACGTGTCGAATCATCACTAAGGGCACTACAGATTATGACCGGTATATGGGCCGTATGGCTATGGCTTTTGAGCTCCTTCGTTAATTCAATACCACTGTTATGTTGCTCCATTTTGATATCTGTAATAATTAAATCTGGTAGTTGAGCCCGAGCCAGTTTAAGTCCATCGACAGCCGATGAAGCACTAATACATTGATGTTGTATATTTAAAATTTGAATTAAGGAATGGCGTAGTTGGTCGTTATCCTCAACAATAAGAATTTTATCCTGTTTGTCGTTAGTAAAATTAACTGCTTCTGGTAGCAACGTAAGCACATTACACGGTTTAACAAGATTGGATTTTAACATTAAATGTTGCGCTTGGCTGGACTCCCCTCGAGGAAGTTTAATCTTAAAACAAGCACCTTGCTCTGAGTCACTGATTAAATCAATACTTCCACTGTTATTTTCTAAGGTGCTTTTGACCAAAAAAAGCCCCATGCCACGACCATCGGTATTTTCAAGACTATCACCTCTATAGCCGTGTAAGAAAATTCGAGAATGATCCTTTGTTGGGATACCGAGACCATTATCTGTCACTGTAAATTCGATGTAGGCATCTGTTTCTCTGATCTTAAGTGCAATGATACCGCCCTGAGGAGTGTACTGAATTGCATTATCTAGCAAATTACCTAGCATTAACTCTAATACACCAGCCTGCGCGTAGATAACTGGATTATCAGCTAAATCTATATTGAGCAGTAGTGATTTTTCATGAACACGGTTGTAGCGGGATGTAACGCAATACTCCACAACAGGTTGCACAAAAATATGCAAAAAGTCATTGTTGGTTCGGATTCTCAATTCAGCATTATCGAGTTCTTGCTTAACGACTTGGCGAACATCGTTTAGTGATTGTTCAACTTGTTCTAAGTAATTGAGTGCTTGCGATGAATTCTGGTCTCCTGCTATTTGACCTATGGCTAGCTGACAGTTATTACCTAGCGACATTAGCGGTGTTTTTACTTCGTGGGCAAAACTTTGAAACTGCAACCGAATATTTTCATTGGCGCGTGCGAGATTAGAGGTAGCTAGATTGATACGCCGTACTAATATCTGCTCATAACTATCGCGCCCTTTTTTATAAGACCAGGCAAGCAGTGCTGTTAATAAAAAATATAAGCTGTAGTTCCATAGGCTCTGCCACGGCTGTGGCGCAATCCTAAAACTGGTTAATAATTGTGCTTGGCTCCAAACCCCATCAGTATTAGCCGCCTTCAGATAAAATTCATATTGACCTGACTTGATATTACTATATCGAACATGGTGAACGCTGGTAGGATCGAGCCAATCTTTGTCGAAGCCCTTAAGAAAATATTGATAGCGAATTGCATCGGGATCTTCAAAATGAAGACCAACAAAGTCAAAACTAATGTAGTTTTGCTTATGGCTTAAACTTAATTGACTAAGCGAAGAAATATTTATTAGCTGGTCATTTATTCTTAACTGCTGCAGGCTGAGTTTAGGCGTAATAGGGTTGTCACTTATCCAGTCGGGACTAAAAGTATTAAAGCCGTTACTCGCACCAAAATAGAATTGACCACTGCTGCCAACGTGAGCGCCGCCGTAATCGTATTTATAACCTCGTAGACCTCTTTTGGAATTAAAGTTGCGACTTTGACCATTTAACGTATTAAAGCGCGTGATTCCTTTGTTGGTCGAAAACCATAAATTGCTTTGCTTATCACCTAAAATAGCATAAAGAAAGTTATCAGCTAGACCATTGCTCTGATCGAAAGTACGCCAAACGGGTTGTTGCTGTTGATCGAAAGTTAGTTTATTGAGGCCTCCACCGCGGGTTGCTAACCAATAGGTACCCGCTGGCATTTCTGTAATATCTTGAACCCAGTTTAATGATAAGCTGTTTTCATTGTCACTTTGATACTGAAACAGACGCATTGAGCCGGTGTCCGTATTAAAACTTATTAGACCATTATTGGTCGCCAGCCATAACAAGCCACCTTGATCCTGATAAATTTTATAAATGACGTTATCCTTAAGCTGAGAGTAATGACTAGCTGTTAACCATACCGGCTCTGACTCTGCTGTCGTTAAATCTAGATAACCTACAGTACTCTCTCCTCCAAACCACAATTTAGCGCCTTTGATATCACTAAATAAGCTCGAGAGCTGAGCCTTACAAACAGGTCCTTGATTATCAATTTTAAGTAACTGCGTTTCAAATTTAGGCACAATAAAGTCTTGCTGGCTATCACTCCATTGTCTGAGACCACAATTAGTCGCCAACCATAATCGCCCTAGACTGTCTCGTTGAATGTCGTAGATATACTGACCAGAACTACTTTCACTTTCGATATTATGGCCATATTGTTCGACTTTATTGATAACTCGGTGACCTGCTTTGTCGGTTGAAAATTCAATGCGCTCTACGCCTGCACCATCTAATCCAAGCCAAACGACATTGCCATTAAAAATAGGATCTTCATAGATAGCCCGAGTAACCTTGTGACCGTAATGATTGCCTGTAGTAACAAGGTCACGATAATGGTGAACCGTTATTTCACTCGGGGTTATTTTATATAAACCATTAAGTTCCATACTAGCCAGAACTGTACCACTACGGGTTAAAAACAGCTGAAACGCATGGCCATTATTGGAAATTTCTAAGCCTTGTTCACTTTCTCTAGCATTCTGGTGAATATAAAAGTTATCTTCTGCTTGATTATATACATAGACACCTTTTTCCATGCCAACCCACAATTGACCTTTATGACCGTTGACAAAATTGGCGTTGCGATTAGTGCTGTGCTTACTCTTAAGATCCTGAGTACGTAAATAAGGAATAAAAGTGTCGCTATTACGCTGGTAGCGATAGACACCATTGAAGCTCCCTACCCAAAGACGGCCCTTGTTATCATGATGTAAACTGGACACAATATTACCAAGTATTCCTACCGGGCCAGAGTTATTAGAGAGCTGATAGTGTTTAATCAATTGACCGTGTTTATTAACTAAAAACAAGCCATCATCAGTACCAAGCCATAGGTTTTTCTCATCTGCTGGTAAGATATGATTGATGGAGTTTTTTTTATGCCATGGTTGGTAAAGCTCAGGGGCGTATACCTGGATAAGGGTATTGTTGATCTGATCCACTCTAGCCAGGCCATTTATTCCGGCAACCCAAATAGTTCCTTGCGGGTCTTGATAAAGAGCTTTATAACCTGGACTGGTCTTTCTTATTGCCGCATGTTTATCGAAACTATATCCTGGATAATTTGGGACATCGGCTATTTGGGTGAATTTATCGTTCTTCGGATTAAAAACCATTAAATATCGGCCAGCCGTCCAAATCCGCCCCAGATTATCTTCAAATAATAACCCAACGTCATTAGCCTGAGCTACATTTTCTACTTGTTTATGCTGATAAGCATAAAAACAATCTTGTGTACGAATATAACGCGCAACTCCATTGGTCGTACCGGCCCAAATATCGCCATTTCTGGCCTCCAGCAAGCTTTTAACCTCGACATTAGGCAGGCTACAATCTTGTTTGGGATCACTACCGTAAATGTTAACTTGGTGACCGTCATAACGATTGACCCCGCTTTGGGTCGCAAACCACAAATAACCAGCCCGATCCTGAATGGTAGCGTAAATGGAGCTTTGTGACAGAGCAATTTCAATTTTTTCTAAATGATGCCGAATTTCCATCGCTTCGGAACTGGGAAAACTGAGCAAGATAACTAAACTAAATAACAACGTTTTCAAAATCAACCTACATCCTTGTAATAAATACGAATAAGTCCTAATGCGCATTATGCTGGTAATTCGTACAAGGTTCAATTGAATAAAAGTAATTTAACACTACTTTTCATTTGTTTATGTCTAATTGTTCACCATCCATCATGAAACAGTTCATAGTTTTTTTGTATATTATGGCAATATTTTACCAAGTTTATTGTTCCATATTCGGACAGTTTAGTAACTACAATGTTACTGGGTGCTAGTTCTTCCTCAATGCCACAATAGCTAAATGTAAACAAAACTGCATGAATAACGACTTGATCTAAGTAATGTTCGCGTCACTAAATAAAGTTAAAGCCGACTTTTCGATACCTCATAAGTTACCCAAAAATATTTGCTGCTAATAAATAATCAATCACAACACGAGTTCTCAAAGGTATTTGCCGTCTTGATGGATACACCAGCGAAAACGTCAATGGATCACTTGATAATGTCGGCATAATCGCAATTAACTGACCCGCTTCTATTTGCTGTTTTACTGTCGAGGGTAATAGTGCCCCCATCCCTAAGCCCTGAACAACCATTTGCTGCATTGCAAGTGGCGAATTACACCGAAAAAAGTCTTGCGGTTTAATCTCGATTGTTTCGTTGCGCCGGCGCATTGTTTGAACGTCGCCTTGATTCGTTTGTTGCAGTAATACCCAAGGTAATTGCTCGCATTCGGTGATTGATTTTGGCTCGCCGTATTTATCAATAAAGTCAGGACTGGCGAATAAACTAAATCGCTCTTGATGCATCTTTCGCGCAATAATCGACTCATCACGCGGAAAACCGATCCGTATTGCCAAATCTATTTGTTCGCTAATAAGATCTAACCGTGTGTCATCGAGAATGAGATCGAGTTTTACTTGCGGGTATTGTTGCTTAAAATCATGGAGTACTGGCAATACATATTTATGGGCAATATCGTGATTCATCGTAATTGCAACACGCCCGGAAGGCTCAGGAGGTGTGGTGATGGCTTCAATTTGTTGCAAAATATCCGGTAATTGACGTGCTTGCTGATAAACTTCCTGCCCTTCGCTTGTGATGTTCAATTGCCGTGTCGAGCGTTGTAACAAGCGCACTCCCAAATCACTCTCGAGCTGCGATACCTGTTCACTAATCCGTGATCGACTGGTGTTTAGCTTGCGCGCAGTGGCTGCGAATGTGCCCGTTTCTATCACCGTGGCGAAAATAGCCAGTAATCGCAGGTGAGAAAAATCAATCTCTCTCATGTATATATCTCATTATAATTTTTATGTATCTGATTAGAGCTGCTAAGTGTGCGGGTCTTTAGTTCGCGTTATCTTAATCTCAGTGTTCTCAAAACCAGGACGGTGCATTCGTCATTGCCCCACTTATCGTTACCAATATTGTGTTGCATACTACACAGGAATTCAACATATCAATATTAATTAGGGGTTTTATTATGATCGCAATTACAGGCGCAAACGGCCAACTTGGTCAATTAGTTATCACCAATTTACTCACTAAAACAGCCGCGAGTAACATAGTCGCGCTGGTACGAAACTTAGACAATGCGCAAGCATTAACCGCCTTAGGTGTCGTTGTTCGCCAAGCGGATTACGACAAACCAGCAACGCTAACATCAGCATTAGTCGGCGTTTCTAAATTACTACTGATATCGGGTAGCGAAGTCGGTCAACGTTTAGCTCAACACCAAGCTGTTATTGATGCTGCAAAGGCCGCCGGTGTCGCATTATTCGCCTACACCAGTATTTTAAAAGCAGACTCAAGCCCATTGTTGTTAGCCCAAGAACATAAAGCCACTGAACAACAAATTAACGCATCGGGCTTGCCTGCGGTGATTTTACGAAACGGCTGGTACACAGAAAACTATACTCAAGGTATCGAGGGTGCGCTCAACTCAGGTTCAATCGCAGGCAGTGCCGACCAAGGTATATTCTCTACAGCTGCCCGTAATGACTACGCTGAGGCTGCAGCAGTGATCTTAACCTCAAACGAAAATCATGTTGGGAAAGTTTATGAATTAGCTGGCGATGACGGCTTTACATTGAGTGATTACGCCGCTGAAATTACCAAGCAAACTGGTAAAGAAATTAAGTATGACAACCTAAGCGCCCAAGAACTGACGAGCCTATTGATGAGTTTTGGTTTAAACGAAGGCTTTGCCACCTGTCTGGTAGATGCCGAATTAAATGCTGCAACAGGCTGGTTGGCTGATACCAGCAAAACGTTAAGCAAATTAATTGGCCGTGCTACCACGCCATTAACGCAAAGCATCACGCAAATGTTATAAACAGCCCGAAAAAAAAGCTTCAAGTCAGGTAATTACGATCACCTGACTTGAAGCTGTGGCCATCCTGCTTTTATTAACTAATCCTAAGCCATTGTATAACCAAGGATCAGTAGTGAAATAAAGGCAAGTACTCCGCCTAATAAAGCATATGGAATTTGAGTTATTGCATGTTGCATTGGAGTACAGCCAGATCCCTGTGCAGACAACACCGTTGAGTCACTGTAGAAACAAGCATGCGAACCAAAAGCTGAGGCTGATAATAACGAGCCAACCACCAGCGGCATCGATAAATCAAAGTTTTGAGCGATTGGGACAACGATAGGCAATGACACCACAAATACCCCCCAGCTTGAGCCAGTACCGAATACAACCATCGCCATCACGGCAAAGATAATAGCAGGTAACATTTCCTTGTTTAGGTAAGGCGTTATCGCCTCAATAATATAGGGGGTCATGCCTAATTGATCATTAACTTCTTTAACCATAAAGCCAGCACAGACTACGGCTATCGGGTGAAGCATAACCTTAAAGCCGTCAAGCATTGAGTTAACTAATTGATCGAAAGTAAGTAAACGCTGAACAAAATATAAAACCATTGTAAACAATGACGCAACTAATGCACCTAACAACAAATCTATTTCATAGTAAACACTGGCACCAACTAGTACAGCCATTGGTAAGAAGAAATTAAGTAGACCCATAACCGGTGACGCTTTGGCTATGCCTGAAGTATCAAAACCATCGGCTTCAATGCCATCGGGGATCGGTTGGCCATTTTGGGCACGAGTTTCAGCATGCTTCATTGCGCCAAAATCTTTCACAAAGCCCATCGCAACTAACCAGACAACCAGTAATGCCATCCAACCGTATGCCATGTAAGGAATAGCTTCAATATAAAGCGCCATGCCCTGCCCTTCACCCGCTGCGCCATTTTCTTCAAGCAAAGCGGCGAAGTAAACAGCCCAAGTCGATACTGGCACTAAAATACAAACCGGAGCCGCCGTTGAGTCAACAATAAAGGCCAACTTTTCACGCGAGATATTGAATCGGTCTGTCATGCTTTTCATTGAAGCCGATACCGCGAGTGAATTAAGGTAGTCATCAATAAATACCAAAATCCCCAACATACAGGTGGTTAACAACGTACCGCGTTTCGATTTAATACGCCCAGCGAGAAAATCGCCAAAACTAAGCACACTACCACCGCGCTCAAGCATCGTAATCAAGCCGCCCATCATGCCACAAACAAGAATGATCCAAGCAATCGTTTCATCCATCATTACCTTGGTCGATATTGCGCCCAAATTAGTAAAAATATTGGTTGGGTCAAGCAATAATAGTCCGCCAATAATCCCGGCAAAGATTGCTTCAAGCGCTTTATGGGTCACAATAGCGGTAAATAGAATCAAGACAACGGGCAATAAGCTCAGAAAACCGTAGGGTTCTCCCGCAGTATGCGTTGTTGAAAGAAAGAAGAACGATGCCATAATGGCGCCGTAAAATATCAGTGATTGTATCGGCCTGTTATTTTTCTTTGTTTGTGACGCGCCAGCGTCATTGATTACAGCTGAAGTCATAATTTTCCCTTGTTTATGGTTTGATTATATTGGTTCGCTATGACTCAGTATTTTTGCTCAATTAAACACACACTAGCCTTGATGGTGGATGTTTAACAGGCTAAATACTGAAATAAGTTAGATTAATTTTTTCTGCCCGTTTTCTGATATCGGTCACACACCTAGTTTGTCTCGCAAGTTGTAAAACCAGGCGCCCATCGCGGTGTAAGGCACCCGCAATGAACGGCCACCAGGAAATGGATATTGCGGCAGACTAGCAATAACGTCGAAACGTTCTGCCTGACCCGAAATAGCATCAGCTATTACCTTTCCTGCAAGATGAGATGACGTTACGCCATGACCACTGTAGCCCTGGGCGTAGTAAATATTGTGGCCAATCCGGCCAAACTGCGGCAGGCGCATTAATGTCAGCAGGAAGTTTCCGGTCCATGCATAGTCAATCTTGGTGCCTTTAAGCTGTGGGAATGTCTTGAGCATGTTCGGCACAATTTTTGACTCAATTTTGCTTGGCTCACGCGCACCGTAAGTGACCCCACCGCCGTAAATTAAACGCCCGTCACCCGACAAGCGATAATAATCGAGCAGGTAGTTACAGTCTTCAACACAGTGTCCCGTCGGTAATAATTGCTGTTGCTGTTCTTTTGACAGCACTTCAGTGGTCACGATTTGGGTACCACAAGGAATGGCTTTTTGCTCAAGGCGTGGAATTAAATCGCCGAGGTAAGCATTGCCAGCAACAACCATAAAATCTGATGTAACCGAGCCATGGGCAGTGACTAACTTGACTTTTTGTCCTTCAATCACTTTTTCTACTGCGCTGTCTTCATAGATCACCCCGCCCAAACTTTCAAAAGCAGCGGCTTCGCCTAACACCAAATTTAACGGGTGAAAATGGCCGCCAGAATTATCGAGCAAACCGCCAACATATAACTCTGAACCAATATGGTTTTTAATTTCAGCCGCTGACAACATTTTTAACTCGTTATGGCCGTGCGCTTGCCAAAGTTCTTTTTTGTGCACCATTTCTGCTAATTGTTTCTCGGTACACGACGCAAAGATCCCGCCGTTTGTTAGGTCACACTCAATATTGTATTTCTCGACCAAACTACGCAGAATTTTGCCACCTTCAAATGCCATTGCGCCCATTTTAGTGCCGACTTCTTTGCCGTAATTGCGTTCGATAAAATCAATATCACGGCTATAACTATGAACAATTTGGCCACCATTACGACCAGACGCACCAAACCCTATGCGGCTACCTTCCAGAATGGCGACTTTATAACCTTTTTCTGCTAAATGAAGTGCCGTTGACAAACCGGTATAACCAGCGCCAATAATGCAGACATCTGCAGTGATATCTTGTTGTAATTGCGGGCGCTGTACTTTGTCATTAGCGCTTGCCGCATAGTATGAATTTGTGTGCGATATGGATGTCATAATAATTCTCAACTTATAAAGTCTAAGAGCAGCAACTGGTTTATTCGTTGCTTTTCGTTACATTTTTGTGCCGGGACGGTATATTTCAGCGCTACACGTTATTGAGATACCACTGAACTTCCAACTCGCTAATATGAGATTCAAACTTGTCGAGTTCGTGTTGTTTAGCTGTTACATAAATATTGGTGAATTGTTCGCCTAAATATGCAGTGAGGGTTGAGTCAGCTTTTAGGGCTGCTAATGCCAGTGGGAATTTTGTTGGTAATGGCGCGGCATGACCGTCGAAGGCATTGCCTGTCGATGGCTCGCAGTTTGGAGAAATCTTGTTACAGATCCCGTGATGAATCGAGGCAAGCACGGCGCTCATCACTAAATAAGGGTTAGCATCAGCTCCCGCGACTCGGTGCTCGATTCGGGTAGCTTGTTTATTGCCCGCAGGAATACGTAGTGCAACCGTGCGATTGTCCACTCCCCAATTTAATGCGGTTGCGACATAGAATTGTGGCTGAAAGCGTCGATAAGAATTTACGTTTGGACACAACAGCGGCATTGACGCTGGCATTAACTCGAGCAAACCGCCTATCGCATGTTCAAGCGTTTGGTTATAGTCTTGATCTGGTGCGGCAAAGGCATTATTGCCCTGCTCGTCCACTAAACTGACATGGACATGCATGCCGCTGCCAGCCTCTTCCGCATAGGGTTTAGCCATGAACGAGATATCAAAGTTATGCCGATCTGCAACCGCTTTAATAATTCGTTTTAATAGGATTGCATTGTCACAAGCTAATAACGGATTCGCCTGATGTTTAAGGTTTATCTCAAACTGACCTGGGGCACATTCAGCCACCGCAGTATCAGCCGGTACCCCTTGCTCACTGCAGGTATTACTCACCTCTTCAAGAAAGTCGCCATAATCAGCAATGGTATCAACTGAATAGACTTGCGTATGTTGATCTCGCTTGCCTGTTTTTGGGGAAATAGGCGCTTGAATGTGGCCTTGATGATCGCGGTTTTTATCAAATAGATAGAACTCTAATTCTACTGCGACAACGGGTGTGAGCTTTAACTGCGCTATTTTATTACAAATACGACTTAACACATGTCGCGGATCGGCAAAAAATGGTGCGCCGTCTTTTTGATACATACTCATTAATAGTTGCGCTGTCGGGCGCTTGTGCCAATTAGCCCGATGCAATGAATTAGCAACAGGTTTGCAGAACAAATCAGGCTCACCTACTCTCAACCCCAGCCCACACTCTTCAATGGTTTCACCCAAAATGTTCATTGAAAATACCGAAGCCGGCAGGTTAACCCCATCTTGAAATACTTTTGTTAAGTTACATTTTTCAATTCTCTTGCCGCGTGCTATCCCGTTTATATCTGAAACAAGCAAATCGATTGCTTGAATATGCGGATATTGAGCAAGAAAATCTTGAGCTTCCTGTGAATTGCCATGATCTGACATATCGATACCTTTGATTACAGCTGTTACAAGTCGACTTTCAAGATGGTTGAGCAATATATTCAACACAAAAATGAGGTCCGAAGTAACTGGGTTTAATTCAAATGAACAAAATATTCATCACTTATGGCCATTTATTAAAATGGAACCGCGTTAATTCGTCAAGAGATATTTAACATTAATTTCACAACAGAGAGTCACAAACAGCCACAACGGAAAGAAAACGCCTATTATTGTTAAATATATTGATTGATTTTGATTTTTTATTCGTATATTTTATTGTTCAAATAATTATATAAATATGTTGTCAGGATGTTTCATGCTAGTTGACGTTCAAAATATAAAACACAAAAAGCCATTAATCGGAATCACCTGTTGCAGTAATAAAGTCGCTATCCATGACTTTCAAATGGTGGCTGATAAATATATTAATGCGGCCGTTATTGGCAGCGATGTGATCCCTGTGCTCGTTCCTGCTTTGGGTGATGCCATGCTCGATCTACTGCCGCATTTAGACGGCCTGTATCTCACCGGTAGTTATTCCAACATGGAGCCACATCACTATGGTGCACCGGATATTGGGGTAGATATGCCGCGCGACCCACGCAGAGATCACACCAATCTAGCGCTATTAAAACAAGCCGTAGCGATGAAACTTCCGGTGCTAGGTGTTTGTCGCGGTTTTCAGGAAATGAACGTAGCGCTAGGGGGCAGTCTGCATCAACAGTTATTCAATCTTGATGACATGATTGAACATCGAGAGGACAAGTCGCTGACATTAGCGCAGCAATATGGTGTTGCACACCCGATAAAATTACACGATGGCGGTATTCTGGCAAAAATAATGAAAGGTCAACTAAGCCAGCAGATAAATTCATTGCATGGTCAGGGAGTCGATCAGCTTGCGAGCAAATTAAAGCCAGAAGCCACTGCGGATGACGGATTAATAGAAGCATTTTCATTAGCTGATAACTCTAGCTATTACTTAGGGTTGCAGTGGCATCCCGAATGGCAGTTAGCGCAGCACCCATTTTATTTAGAAATATTTAAAAGCTTTGGCCAGGCATGTGCCAAATATCGTTTAACAAAATAAAGAGGCAAATATGTCAAATTTATCGCAATTACAACAGTTAGACAGTAAGCATTTTTTACACCCTTTTACCGACTCTGCTGCACTGGCTAAAAGCGGCACCCGAGTGATCAGTCGCGCCAAAGGTATTTATATTTATGAACAAGACGACCGGCCTATTTTAGATGGCATGTCGGGTTTGTGGTGTTGCAACTTAGGTTATGGTCGTCAGGAGATCGTACAGGCGGTTAATGATCAGCTACAGCAACTGCCTTTTTATAACAGCTTTTTTCAGTGCACCCATCAACCTGCCATTGAATTGTCAAAACGACTCGCTGATTTGGCCCCATCACATATCAATAATGTGTTTTATACCAACTCGGGATCAGAAGCTAACGACACCATGATTAAATTGGCTCACCGATACTGGGATCTCCAAAACCAGCATGACAAAAAACGAATTATAAGTCGTCACAATGGGTATCACGGCAGCACTGTGGCAGCCGCAAGCTTAAGTGGCATGAGCTACATGCACGAGCAATTTAAAGGTTTGGATTACATTGACTATATTGACCAGCCATATTGGTATGGTGACGATGGTGATTTAAGCCCTGAAGCCTTTGGGTTGAAAATCGCACAGCAGCTTGAACAAAAAATACTGGAATTGGGGGTTGAAAATGTTGCGGCATTTATCGCTGAGCCAGTTCAGGGAGCAGGCGGGGTCATTATACCACCAGCAACTTACTGGCCTGAAATTCAGCGAATTTGTAATAACTATCAAATATTATTGGTCGCAGACGAAGTAATTTGCGGATTTGGTCGTCTTGGTACCATGTTCGCCAGTGAATATTTTAATATTAAGCCCGATTTTATTTGTTTTGCTAAAGGGGTGACCAATGGTTATCAACCACTGGGCGGTGTATTAATTAGCGATCGTGTCAGTGATGCCATTAAGTCTGCTGGCGATGATTTTTGTCATGGCTTTACTTATTCCGGCCATCCCGCAGCTTGTGCTGCTGCCCTAGCAACGTTAGATATTTTAGAAAAAGAGCAATTAGTTGCCAAAGTGAAAGACGACTTAGGCCCCTATTTTAGTCGCCGCTGGGCACAACTGGCCGAACACCCGCTCGTTGGAGAGGCGCGCAGTATTGGCATGCTCGCCGCGATTGAATTAGTCAAAGATAAAAATTCTAGAGAGCGCTTTGCCGATGGTGTTGCAGGTAAAACCTGTCGCGACATGTGCATCAATGTCGGCCTTGTGATGCGTGCTGTTGGCGACATTATGGTCGTAGCGCCGCCTTTGGTGATGACTCACGATGACATTGATGAGCTATTTAACAAGGCGTGGCAGGCATTGGATTTAACCGCAGAAAAACTTAACGGCTAACAGGAAATATTAATGAGTAATTTAACACACAGCCAGTGGCAGACACTGGCAGAACAACTAACCATAAATGGTCGCGCCTATATCAATGGTGAATATACCAATGCAGTCAGTGGCGAAACATTCGATTGCATTAACCCGGCAAACGGCAAATTACTGGCAAAAGTAGCCAGATGTAATAGCGATGATGCAAAAATAGCGATTGATACTGCTAAGCAAGTTTTTGAATCTGGCGTCTGGTCTAAAATGGCACCGGTTAAACGTAAAAAGATTTTGCAAACCTTTGCATCGTTGATGCAGCAACATCAGCAAGAACTGGCATTACTTGAAACGCTAGACATGGGCAAACCTATTAGTGAAAGCGCTAGTGTTGATGTGCCCGGCGCTATTAACTGTATTAACTGGTATGCAGAAGCTATCGATAAAGTCTATGACGAAGTGGCTCCGACCAGTGATAATGAAATTGCGCTGATCACACGAGAAGCTGTTGGCGTGGTAGCCGCGGTTGTACCGTGGAATTTTCCACTGCTGATGGGCAGTTGGAAATTTGCGCCAGCATTGGCAACCGGTAATAGTGTTATTTTGAAACCTTCGGAAAAGTCACCGCTAACCGCTATTCGTATCGCCGAACTGGCTGAACAGGCAGGTATTCCTAAAGGAGTTTTTCAGGTATTGCCGGGTTTTGGTCATGAGGTCGGTGAAGCGCTGGCGCTGAGCAATGACGTTGACTGTTTAGTCTTTACCGGTTCAACTGGCGTCGGCAAACGTTTGCTGCAATATTCAGGTCAGTCGAACATGAAACGTGTTTGGATCGAAGCCGGAGGAAAAAGCCCTAATATCATTTTTGCAGATTGCATTGATCTTAAAAAAGCTGCCGAAGCTGCTGCTTGGGGTTGTTTCTATAATCAAGGCGAAGTTTGTGTCGCTGGCACACGTTTGTTGATTGAGTCATCAATAAAAGAAGCCTTCATGCCGTTACTCGTTGACGCAATTAAAGCGCTGCAACCTGGCGACCCACTTGATCCGGCAACCAACATGGGCGCTATCGTTGATGACGTGCAAATGAATCAAGTGCTTAAATACATAAACATTGGTCATGAACAAGGTGGCAAACTGATAACCGGTGGTGAGCAAGTGAATCAAGATACTGGCGGTTATTACATTGCGCCAACTATTTTTGATGATGTCGATAACCAAATGCGGCTCGCGCGTGAAGAAATTTTTGGTCCGGTGATGGCGGTGATAACGTTTGACACCCAAGACCAAGCGATAGCGATTGCTAATGACTCTCCCTTCGGATTGGCTGCTGGGATCTGGACCGCCAACTTGAATAAAGCGCACAAAATGGCCAAAGCACTACGCGCAGGCTCGGTGTGGGTTAATAATTACAACGGTGGTGATATGACTGTACCTTTTGGTGGTTTTAAGCAATCAGGTAACGCCCGCGACAAGTCTTTGCATGCCATTGATAAATATACTGAAATAAAAACAACCTTAATACAACTGGAAGATTAGCTGTTCCTTATTCGGTTTTTTGAATACTATTAGCAATAATCTGATAGTGTTCAATATATTGATATAAAGGGTAAATAATGGAAGTCGGTGATCGTTTAAAGAAAATACGCCAAATGCATGGCTTGTCACAGCGTGAGCTAGCCAAGCGAGTTGGGCTGACAAACAGCACAATTTCAATGATTGAGCGTAATACGGTTAGCCCTTCAGTAAGTTCGCTTAAACGGATACTGGGCGGTGTATCGATGTCGCTCACCGAGTTTTTTACCATCGATTTCAAACAGCAGTCACAAGTGGTTTTTAAAGCTGACGAGCTAGTAGATGTTGGCGGTGACGGGGTCGAACTCAAGCTGGTAGGCCCTGGCGGCTCTGATTCACAGCTCGCATTTTTGGTTGAAAAATACGCTCCGGGTTCAGACACCGGTGCAGAAATGTTAAGCCATGAAGGCGAAGAAGCTGGCACAGTGATAGAGGGAAGTATTGAGATCACCATTGCTGGTACCAGTTACAAACTGACCAAAGGCGATAGTTATAAGTTTTCAACTAAACTGCCACACCGATTTAAGAACCACACGAACAAGGTGTGCAAAATAATTAGCGCCCATACCCCTCCAACATTCTAACGGCTGCGAATTAAAATATTGTTCACAATGTCTCTTTCACGTCAGTTAATTGGTCAATATCGCAAATATTAGCAACACAGCCCTGCACTTTTTAGACCTAAAATTTAGACCTAACATTTAGACCTAAAAAGTGCAGGCAAAACAATAATCATCAACCCGTAAAATCTGTTTTTTGGCATTCTTTAGCTTCACGATTTAGCGACTAGATTTAGCAACAAATAGCCACTTCACCAACCTGATCAATATCTAATCAACTCAATTACTTACTACCACTGGTACCATTATTAGTTGTACCAACTACAAAGACAAGTTGTTATATATTGTATCGCTTGTGATTTAGTATAGCTCGTTCAAATTAATCCCGTAAAATGTAGGATCACCCCATGGACAACAAGTCATTATTTACGCCAATTCAGTTGGGCTCACTCACCTTAAAAAATCGCATTGTGTTACCACCACTAACGCGATCTCGCAGTACTCAACCTGGCGATATTGCAAATGATTTAATGGCTAAATATTATAGCCAGCGTACTGGTGCGGGATTTTTAGTCACAGAAGGCACGCAAATAGAACCTCGTGGTCAAGGTTATGCTTGGACGCCTGGTATTTACAACGCTGAACAAATTTCAGGATGGAAAAAAGTAACTCAAGCAGTCCATCAGCAAGGTGGCGTTATTTTTGCCCAATTGTGGCATGTCGGTCGCGTATCACACACCACATTGCAACCCAATGGCGATGCTCCTGTTGCACCGTCAGCAATCGCAGCAGATAATGTTAAAGTGTTTATCGAAACAGCACCTGGCGAAGGCGATTTAGCCAACCCAAGTAGTCCGCGTGCCTTAACCACTACCGAAGTTGAAGCGTTAGTTGAGTTATATGCGCAAGCGGCCAGAAATGCGATGGAAGCTGGGTTTGACGGCGTTGAATTACACTGTGCCAATGGTTATTTGGTTAATCAATTCATATCAGAGCATAGTAATCAGCGCGATGACCATTACGGCGGCAGTTTAGAAAATCGATTACGATTTTTAAAAGAAATCACCACTGCTGTGGCAAATGTAGTCGGTAAAGACCGAGTAGGCGTTCGGTTTGCACCGTTATTTGAAAGCACCACCGAAACTAGAGTCTATTTAGGCTTGGTTGAATCTGATCCCCAGCACACCTACATTAGTGCCATCAAAGTATTGAATGACATAGGTATTGCCTATCTGTCATTGGCTGAAGCCGATTGGGATAATGCGCCAGATCTGCCAGAAACATTTTATAAAGCCGTCCGTCAGGAATTTAGTGGGGTAATTATGTACGCTGGCAAATATACCGCTAACAAAGCACTTAAAGTACTCAACGCCGGTAACGGAGATATTTTTGGTTTTGGCCGCCCGTTTATCGCTAATCCTGATTTACCTGAGCGGATCCAAAACAACTGGCCATTAAATGCGGTTGATCCCACGACAATGTATGGCGGTACCGATATCGGTTATGTTGATTACTCGACTTATACTGGCACTAAATAACATATAGTCGTTGCACTAAACAGGAAAGTAACTGCTCAATTAACACCGTTGAGCGGTTATTTAGCTAATAAGTATTTTCATATCCACCGTCAAACACCCCAAATTTTATCTCTATAACAATAAGTTAATAATCGTCTTCTTTATCTAAGCAACAACTTTAAATTAATGAGCTCGAAAAATATAATTTAAACTAAAGTTCGTTTGATAGGGTAAACCAAGGATTGGTTTTAAATGCTCGGTAGCCGTAGGCACAGATTTAATTCAAGAATTAAGTTATGCCAGCCCTTTCCCCGTATTTAAATAGCTTTAGATAGTAAGTCTCTAATAAATTTTAGGCTACTTATCTCGCTGCGTACACTCAATGGAACATGGCTGAAATAATCGAGCAAACGTGTGATAGATGAATAACTCGACATTAAACAACTAAAAGTAGAGCTAAAGGTAACCAGTAAATCCGCTTTTGTAGCACATCATCAATAAACTACAATCAATCACCACGGCTGTTACTAACGTTACTTATTCACTATTACATCTAACATTAGCTTGTATGAGGTATCAGTCATGAGTATACAAAAGACTAAACATAGCAATTCTAAACATTCAATAGGTCAAACCGCGGTAAAACCCCGGGCAAGAAAGTGTAATATTGCCAAGGTCGAAGATTTCTTTGTGACTACCGACAGTGTCGTTGCCAAGGCAACAGTGATAAGCGATAAATCAATTAGTTTTTTAGAAATAGATTGGGGAGATGGTGAAAAAAGTAATATTAATATTCGGTTTGCCAATCACTACAAGCTTCCCGCTTACAATGGCACCGATTCATTAAACCCTGGCACTTATGAGTTTTATCATAGATACCCGGTAACCTATGAAGACCGAAATGACCGCCCAGTCCCGCAAGACTATTTCGTTACTCTTAGGGCATTAGATTTTAACGGCGACTTTGATTTTAGGCTCAAGAATATTTTGATTGAACCTAAATATAAGATTAATTTTTATAGTTTAATTGTCGGACTAAAAAATCAGTGCGACGGTGGCGGCACCAATGAATTTAGTGTTGTACAATCCGTGAGCAACGAGATAACAAACGAATGGGACTGGTCGCCATCAGATGATTTTATCTTTGAAATTCCAACGTACCGACTAGATGGTAGCCACCTTGCTCAGATTTTTGAAGTAAAGGGGGTCAATGATTCATTGATTGAGTCAGTAAGATTTAGTTTTACTGAACATGACCAGTGGTATGACGACAGAGGGTCTCTGTCGTATAGCTTTTATCTCAGTACTTATCTGACAACTCGATCAGATAATGCTGCAGGTCGTTTAGAGGGTACCATTAATGTTGTTGACACCAATCCTTTCTGGACCGCAAGTTGCGAATTATCTTATGCTGTTGATTGGGAACTGAGGTTAGTTGTTCCCTTGCCGACATATAATGGATTAGTCTTCAGCGCTAGTAATTAGTGAATTTTACCTACATATCTAGATAACAATTAAGATCCCGTTAAATAACTGTGTCACTGCAGTACCAATCATTGTTTAGCGGGCTTGACGAAATATAAATTAAGCTCCCCGTCCGATGCTGACCACTTAGTTGCTGGTTATTTTGAACGTGCTGTATAGATCTCAATATCTATGTATCATAGTTATTCATGAAATTTTGCACTTGGTTAATAGCTCTCTTTTTGTGAGCTAACGATTAAACAACCTTACTTGTCTTGCAAGGCTAAGCTGATGACAAAACTATCATTAATATCAATCGTATTACTGTGTTCTTTAATAAGCATAAAACCTTGGGCGCAATCTAGCACCAACTATGCTATTGACCTGCTAGCCTCTGAGTTAGGCATTCCTTGGGGCATGACCTTGATTGGCCCAAATAAACTGCTGATCACCGAACGTAATGGTCAATTATTACAACTAGACCTCATTACAGGACAACAACGACATATTTCAGGCTTACCGCCAATATACGCCAAGGGACAAGGCGGCTTGTTCGATATTAAAATTCCCCCCGATAGCTCGCACCAACAGTGGCTATATTTTACCTATGCAAAACCAGTGGCTGGTCAGGGCAGAACCACACTGGCGCGCGCCAAACTCATTGGCCATAAGTTAAAGCAATGGCAAGATTTGCTCGTAACCGAGTCGGCAACGAGCACCAATCGTCATTTTGGCTCACGCATGGCGTTTGATGGCAATGGTCATGTTTTTTTCTCGGTTGGCGACCGTGGACATCGCCCCAACGGGCAGGATTTATCTACCCATGCTGGCAGCATCTTGCGGCTAAACCTTGATGGTACAGTGCCCAAAGACAATCCATTCATTGCCCAGAATAATGCGCTGGCCGAAATTTATAGTTACGGCCATCGCAATCCGCAAGGGTTAGCATTTGATCAAAAACATCAGCGATTATGGGCAATAGAACACGGCCCCCGAGGCGGTGACGAAATTAACCTGATTAAACCCGGTCGTAATTATGGCTGGCCAGTGGTGTCATTTGGCAAAGAATATTGGGGCCCCTTTAGCGTTGGCGAAGGTACATTAAAAGCGGGAATCGAGCCACCAGCTAAAGTCTATATTCCATCAATCGCCCCCTCTAGTTTATTACTCTATTCTGGCCGCGCCTTTAAAACATGGCGAGGTAATTTACTCAGTGGCGCGTTGAAATTAACTCATCTGAACCGGGTTGAACTCGATGGTGAGCTTGTTACCGCTGAACATCGACTACTCACCGAGCTAAAACAACGTATTCGCCACGTTATTGAAGACAAACAAGGAAATTTACTGATATCGACCGACAGTGGTCGAATTTATCGCCTTAAACCAACAACAGCCAATACGCCATAAGGTAATAGATTTTAATTGTATGAGGCCACTAGCTTTGCACGGCTGAGGTTCTGGATCTTTAATCAAAAGAATGTCGTTAAGATTTAGCCTATAGCTTCAACCAAGCGTATTTAAAAAGTACTAAAACCTGTTTTAGGTCGTCCTAAATCATGATCTAGGGCGATTAATGCCATGATGACCAACATACTGATGGTTCTTTAATTGTAAATAAGGAATTATTCCAGTGAAAATATTCATCGTAGTTAGCATCATATTTATGGGTATGTTTAAGGTAGCCTGTGCCAGTTCAGTTGGCTTTGGTCAGTTTGAATTAAATAGTAATGAAGATCGCCCGTTAAAAGTCACTATCTGGTACCCGACAAAACAAACTTCTCCAATAATATCAGTAGCCGAGAACATTGCATTTGTCGGTACTGACGTGATCAAACATGCCGCGCTGCCCAAGCAAAAATATCCACTAGTATTACTCTCACACGGTTATCGTGGCAGCTGGCGAAATTTAAACTGGCTAGCAACCAAGTTGGCGCTCAAAGGATTTATTGTTGCAGCCCCCGACCATCCGGGTACCACAACATATAACCATTTGGCCTTGCAAGCATCGCAGTGGTGGCAACGTCCTCAGGATTTAGTGCGTGTATTAAATTACTTATTAGAAGACCCAGCTTGGCGTACTGCGATTGATCCTAAAAATGTGTCTGCTGTCGGTCACTCATTAGGGGGCTGGAGTGTGATGCAGTTAGTCGGCGCAAAATTTGATCGCAACACCTTTAATAAACAGTGTCGGCAGTACCCTAACCCTAGAACCTGTGGTCTAGCCAGTGAGCTTGGACTAAGTTCACCTCAGCCACAAGAGCCTAAATCCTTTAATTTCTATGATGCTAGGATCACCAAAGCGGTCATTTTAGATTTAGGCTTAGCACGCAGCTTTACTATAACGAGTCTGAACAATGTTAATACTGCGGTGATGATTTTAGGAGCGGGAGTTGATATTGGAGATTTGCCTCAAGCGTTAGAATCGGGTTACCTGGCAGAGCATTTACCCTTGTTAAATCGCCGCTATAAGGTGTACGAACAAGCCACGCATTTCAGTTTTATGCAATTGTGTAAACCCAATGCAGTTCCTCTGCTTGAAGAAGAAACGCCAGGGGATGGAATTGTGTGTAAGGACGGCGCTGATACAACAAGGCAAGTGCTACATAGCCATATACTTGAGGATATTTTAAATTTTATAACTAATTAATCAGCGACATGAGATATATTGGAGAACAGGACTTTAGTGCGTGGCTGACTGCTCGACTTGAATACTTGGCCGAGTACTTTGCTTAAGTACTTTGCTTAAGTACTTTGCTTAAGTTTAATCTTTTCTTTTACGTATAACATAGTGGGATCTGATCGGTATACGCTGGGAGTTATCCCAGTGATGCGTGCAAACTCTCGATTAAAGTTAGACTTAGTTTGAAAACCCGCACTGAGATAAATGTCTGTAATACTGTCGTCAGTATTAACAAGCAATTTTTTGGCGTAATTGATACGGTATTCATTGAGCACTTTGGAGATATTCATCGTATAAACTTGATTCACAGCCATTGAAACTTGCCGCGCGGGAATACCGATTTTTCGTGATAAACGCCCCAAACTCAAATTAGGATCGCGAAACACTTCTTGCTCTGCCATTAAGGTTTCCATCTTGCTCACAATGTTGTTCGCATCGGCCTCTGGCAGCAAAGCAGCTTTACAAGATAAATCAGTCTCACTATTACTGGCACCGTTATGTGGTGCAGCCGATAACTCCTCTGTTCCAGTACTAGTACCGTTATTGCTGTTATTGCTAATGGTACTGAAACTAACAATAATGACACCAACCACCACAGTAGGAATGAGAAACAAATACGCCAGAGACAAAATGTCTAGCGCATGTTTTCCTGCGTACGCTATAAAATCAAACGATAACACGCCATCAATGCAACCAGAGACAACTAACATAATGCCAGCAATACGCTCTGCAGTAATCACCCGTTGTGCATCGCTCAGCCGAACATCTTGCGGTATCGAAAATGAGTAGCGAATCAGTACGGCCCCATAACAAAAGTAAAGCACAGTTAAAATGGCATCTATCGTATAAATCCAAAATTGAAACCAAAATGAACAAATGGTGATGGCAATAGGCCCGGTTAAGTGCAGTATTGATATACGCCCTCTATTATGTGCTTTAGCAAAACAATACCATGCAGTAACCGGTAATAATGAAGCCAAAATAGGCTGTAGAAACCTAAAAATTGCAACATCATACGTCCAGCGCAATCCAACCATCAATGTGCTTACCGCGCACAAAGTGATGAATAAAGCCGGTATTTTTCCTTCGATTGGTTGTTTAGCAATTAAAAGTATCACAACTATCACCAGTAAAAGTGACATAACAAAAGGTAACGGTATGGCAAGCATTAAGATCCCATTATGGTTTGCAGGTGACAATTATAGGAAAGCCATCTTAAGCCCGCTCCAGTCAAATATCACAAAAGATTAAATTCACGCAGGTTAGTTTAAAACCTTTAAATTAGACTCTCAACTAAATTTGATGGCTAAATACTAACGTTTTACCCCACAATTTTTTTATCAATAAACAAATTATTTTGTTGTTCGGATTAATCATAATGGTATATGCAGCGGTCTCAATTGAAAAGACCCTATAAATCCGTTTAACTTGGTCGATTAACCACTGACGGCGATGATTGATATTATTCCCGGTGAATCTATCATCGCCGCACAAATAAGCACGGCGAACACCGCGAGAAATAACGTGATAATACGGCGTAGTTGCCAAATCAATTAAACTGTCACGTTCCCAAGCCATAATACTTGTTCTACTACAAATAGCAGGTGACAAGCGTACTACATAAAATGTTTAGCCGTATAAAAGAGATTAGTGTCGTTTTTATATACTTTTCACCTATTTCCCCCCTACCGAGACTCCAATAATATTACATTGATCAGTGACTTAATGATTGAAAGTCAGAACAATCTCAATTATGGTCTTGGGTTGTAAATATTAAACTGCCAAAGGCTAGTTTTATGGTGGTCGTATTCTCGGTTAAATTATCGCGCGTTGGTTTTTCTGAGCTAATTTTTTAAGAGGTTAAAATGTTTAAACGGTTAAAGAGTTTATTTAACTCTGGCAGTTCGTCAGAATCGTCTTCAAGTAAGTTAGCTAGTGCCGATGTGCCCGCCCCTAGCGTAAAAATCCCTGCTCAAAATGTGGTGGCATCAGCACAATCATCACAACCAACTATTAATGTCGCTGAACAACCGAAACAAACACTTCAAACCAACGATAACCTTGAATACGGCGATTATCCGATTAGCGATCAACAGCTGATAAGCTTAGAGCAAAGTGAGGCTAAGGCTGACTTATTTGTCTTGGCCTATCAGCGCTACCTTATTAATCGCAATAAGTCCGATAAAGCTCGCGAACAGATCAACAAGATGATTCAGCTCACGACTTTTGATGTCCGCGCCGCACTGATTTGTCAATGCTACTACCTCGATAACCCCCAAAAGCCAGCAGGCTTGCAAGACCTCAAGTATTTTAGTCCCCACAGCATCACAAAAGGCTTGGCGTGGTTTGAACAGCAAAGCGAACGAGCTCCACAGTTATTACGCCAAAGTGCGATATTTTATTTAAACGGCGTTGGTGTGACTGAAGATATCCCTAAAGCGATTGCCTTGTTACAGCAAGGTTTCGTTCAGGATCAGTGCCTGTGTTCAGGGGTACTGGGTTGGATTTACCGAAATGAAGAGAAATTTAGAGATCTCGATTTGGCAATACAGTGGCTTACTCGTGCAGCAGATCAGCAAGATAACGATTCAATGTTCGAGCTTGGCGACATTTACGAGAATGAACAATCGGTCAAGAACCTTGAATTATCGATGCTGTGGTACGGAAAAGGAGCACAAACCAATCACGCGGGTGCGATGTATAACCTAGCTTGGGCTTACCGTCATAATAAAAGTTATCGCGATTTAAAATTAGCGGTTAAATGGTGGACCAGAGCTGCAGAGCTAGACGACTGCGAGTCAATGTTCGAGCTTGGTAAAGTTTATGATTACGAAGATTCAGTCAAAAACCTTGAGCTATCGATGCAGTGGTATAAAAAGGCATCACAGGCAGGTCATGAAAGTGCGATGTATAACCTCGCCTGGGGTTATCGTCATGAAAAAAATTATCGCGATTTAAAGCGCGCAATTGAGTGGTGGACCAAGGCTGCTGAGTTAGGCAACAAAAGTTCAATGTTCGAGCTTGGTAAAGTTTATGCTTTCGAAGATTCAGTCAAAAGCCTGGATCTATCGATGCAGTGGTTTAAAAAGGCAGCTCAAGCCGGTCACGTTGATGCGATGTATCAGCTCGCACGGGGTTATCGTAATGAAAAAAGTTATCGCGATTTACTCCTGGCGATTGAGTGGTGTACCAAGGCGGCTGATTTAGGTAACAACAACGCCATGAATGGACTTGGCGGTATTTACCAAGAGGATTCGGTAAAAAATATTGAATTATCAATCCATTGGTATCGAAAGGGAGCTCAGGCTGGTCACAAGGGAGCCATGTATAACCTCGCTCGTACTTATCTTTATCAAAAAAGTTATCGCGATGTGAACCTTGCGATTAACTGGTATAGCAAGGCTGCTGATTTAGGCTACAACCCAGCACTGAGAAGTCTAGGTTATGTCTACCGCGATGAAGCCCAATGTCTGGATCTTAAAAAGTCGGAACACTGGTTTCTCAAAGCGGCAGCGGTTAATGATATTGTTGCAATGGAGGCATTGGGCTGGATGTATCGTTATGAAAAAACGATGAAAAATAAAGAGTCCGCCTACACTTGGTATTTGGCCGCGGCCAATTTAGGTTGTTCTCGGTCGATGTCAGAACTTGCTGAAATTTATTTAGAAAGTGGTAGTTATTTTAATAAGACTGAGAGCTTTAATTGGTTTAAACGTTCTGTTGAAGGCAATGGCGTGCACGAACTCTACGCCTTCGCAAAAGCAAGCTTTCATGCGAAATTGTTTAATACCAGTCGAGCGATGAAATTTGGTATTGCCGCCGCGGAGCAAGGGCATATTGTGGCGATCTCTAAAATTCTTAATCAGTATTCACACGATAATTATACTGGACCAGAGCGTAATGGGTGGATAGCGACGCTTAAATTGGCATCGGATCAAGGCTATGGTCGGGCTTCTGCGATGTTAGGCTCTTATTATTTTTTCTTAGACCGACCATCGTCAGACCGTTATAATCGGATTAGTGAGAAGCAAGAAAAACAACGAATTTTATTACCAGAGAGTTTAATTTCTCAACATCAAACTAATTCTAATTCGGCTTCTACCTCAACTGCTAACTCAAATGCTACCGAGCAGACCAGCACAAATGTACCAACTAAAAAAGTGGTGGATCTCGATACCCAGAGTTTGCTTAAAGAACTCGATGGTTTTATGGGGATTGAAGCGGTACGTCAAGAGGTAGCAAGTCTTGCCGCAATGCAAAAGGCTAACAAGTTGCGTCAGCAAAAGGGGTTAGCCATTAATACCCCGCGACTTAATTTAATCTTCGCCGGAAACCCCGGCACCGGTAAAACCACTGTCGCGCGTAAACTTGGGGTTATCTACCAACGTTTAGGCTTGATTGCCAACAGCAAGGTAGTTGAGGTAAGCAATAAAGATTTCTTTGGTAATTATGATAAAGGAGGTTGGAGCGAGGATAATTTCAAGTCAGTTATTGAAAAATCGCGTGGTGGGATCTTATTTATTGATGAGGCATACCAGCTGTTAAGTCGAGGCGAAGGTGGCCAAAACATTATCAATTTACTGCTACAGACAATGGAAAATGAGCGTGATAATTTAATGGTTATTGTCGCGGGATACCCAGCCGAAATGACAACGTTTATCGAGTCTAATGTCGGCTTAGGCTCACGCTTTAATAAAAAAATATTATTTGAAGATTTCACACCAAAAGAGTTGCTGCAGCTATTTATTGTCAATGCTGAAAAACGCGGCAGTTTGCTCAACGTGCAGGCAAAGGACGCATTAAGCGCCTATCTAAATAGAATGCACGAAAGTCGAGATAAACATTTTGGTAACGCGCGTTTTATAGAAAATTTACTTGAAAGCATTCAGCAGCAGACTGATCTACGCGCGATAAGCACCGGTGAAGATATTGGCAGGATTAAAGCCGTAGACATACTGGCCGTTACCAATGACGCCAATTCAGAGCCCTCCCCCGTCAACAAGCAAGGATTAGACCCAGAGCAAGAGCTCTTTGCGATGACAGGTCTTAAGGCTGTTAAGCAATCGGTTAAAAAGCTCAATGCACGTATTATCAACAATAAGCGCCGCCAAGAACGATCGTTGGAAGTTCAAGATTCTGGCAATTTGCATATGGTTTTTTCGGGTAACCCTGGCACGGGAAAAACACAAGTCGCTCGCTTATTAGCCAAGATACTCAAACAAAAGGGCGTTATTTCTCATGACCAAGTGGTGGAGGTTTCACGCCAAGATCTTGTTGCTGGCTACGTTGGTCAAACGGCAACCAAGACCCAAAAAGTCATCGACAGAGCAATGGGCGGAGTACTGTTTATTGATGAAGCCTATACGCTGAGTAAAAAAGACAGCGATAATGATTTTGGCCAAGAAGCAATTGATGTACTGCTTAAAGAAATGGAAGACAAACGCGACCAATTTGTGGTGATTGTTGCAGGTTATGAGCAGGAGATGGTTAGTTTTCTAGAAAGCAATGAAGGACTTAAGCGTCGGTTTAAACAATATTTGCGCTTTGAGGACTTTTCTCCAGAAGAACTAGTGGAGATATTAGAAGGATTTTCCACCCGTGGCGGCGATTATATTGAGACCAACTTTTTAAGTGAGTTGCCTTTGCTGATGGCTCAGTGGCGGGAAGATTATGGCTCAGGTTTCGGCAACGCTGGTGCGGTACGTAATCTTTATGAGGCAATGACAGAATCGCGTTCGTTGCGATTGATGGATATTGATGATCCGAGCGATGAGCAGCTCGTTAGATTAGAACGCGCTGATTGGGATGATGCAATAACCGAGCTGACACCGATTTAAAATCAAGGCGAGCACCTGATTTTTATGTTGATCTATTGCCAAGCGAATTGGAACTAGCGTACCAAGTCGCTTGGCAATGCAGTAAAAAAGACACTAATACCTTAATGAACTGCTTAATATAAGTAGACACCCGCCCTGCTATCCTTTGGCTTGTCGTAAAAAAGCAAGTCATTGCATTTTGGTTGATTGAAAATTTTCACATTAGCTAATATAACTAGATTGCGATAAATCACTTCAGACGGTAGCTTTTTTCGAGCGCACAAAGTTTACATCACTGCGTTAATGAACATCACCACTGCTGGTATTAAGGAGTTGGCTGAGCTATTTAATAAAGTAATCAGAACTAACTGAACTTTATTAAACTGGTGGCATTTAGCATTAATACTTACCCTGGTTCGCCCCGTCTATATTAGCTTTGTGTTTAATTACTTGATCTAATTCTTTCAATTCCTTGTTCTAAAATAAGATTATTACCGTTGCGTGACTTAATGATTGAAAGACTGCCTTATCTAAATTATGGTCTTGATATATTTAAATTTCAGGCTGAGAATGCGCAATTCCACAGCCTTGTTAGGCTCAAGTAATAAGTATGAATTACAATTATTTCGTTATCGCAAAAGTCATCCATATCTTAGCGGTCGTCCTGTGGATTGGTGGTGTTGGTTTTGTTACCACGGTATTAATTCCTTCACTTAGAAAGACCCAAACGGCAGAAAATCGATTAAATTTATTTGAGCTACTTGAAGGTAAGTTTAGTTTTCAGGCCAAGATAACGACCCTGCTTACAGGAGTTTCTGGTATCTATATGCTCGAAGTTATGAATGCCTGGACAAAATATTTAAGTCTGTCATTTTGGTGGCTTCACTTAATGACTTTTGTTTGGTTAGCGTTTTCTATTGTTTTATTTATATTAGAGCCATTATTTTTACATCAATGGTTTAAGAACAAGGCAATAGACGATGACGAGCAAGCCTTTAAAGTTATTCTGTGGATGCATATCGTTTTATTTTCATTAAGCTTACTAGCAATCGCTGGAGCAATGGCGGGATCTCATGGTTATTTGTTCTAGACACCTCACAAAGCGGAACCAAGCAAACTGTAGCAGTCCCACTTTAAATTCTGGTTATGTTTCCCTACTACTCAGAATGCGAATTTCCATTGTTCAGTGTCTATAAACCAGCGCTCTTCGTAGATTTTTTCACCCTCAAACTTGAACAAAACCGACAACTGAGAAGCTGTAATTTTATCGGATTTCCATTCAACTATCGAGATAACTTCACTTTCACCTTCTATTTGCCTAAGTTTCGTGATTTCGAAGCCTGGAGGAAGGATTGAGCCAAGGCCATCTAACGCAGAACGAAACTCCTGCCGCCCTTTCAAAACATTGTCCTGACCTGGCATGATGAAAGTCATCCCTTCCACATAATCTTTGATTAAAGTATCAAAATCACCAGTTCCAACGGCATCCCAGCCACGTTGTACTATGTTAGCTAATTTCATTGCATATTCTCCTAATATAGTTAGTACTAATTAACTATAGAAGGTATCTGCTCATTGTGGGGAACACTGAAACATAACGCCTGATAAAAGGACTCTCAACAAATTTAGATGACTAAATACTAACGCTCTACGCCACCATTTTTATATCAATAAGCGAATTTATTTTGCTGCTGCGCTCTAAGATGCCTAGTTCTGCGTGAAAGATACATTGTTTTTAAAAACTGGCACACGAAGCCAGCAAGAGTAAGCTCTCTCTGATTGTACAGTTAAGACAGTCCAGCCAACGCCTTTATACCAGCAATGGTGATGTTCATTAGCACAGCGTCGTAAACTTTGTTCACTGCCAGTAAAGTTACCGTAGTGACGCCGGAAGTTTTTGATTACCTCGATCCAATCAGCGAGTTCGAGATAATCCACCAGCGAAAATGCTGCTGATAAGTGGTAATGCGTTCTTGAATTGAATTCGGGGGAAAATAAACTCAAAAAACAAACAGGTACCTAAATTACTTGTTATCATTAGGATTTTAGGGTGAGGTGTTAACAATGAGCATGGTGTTTTCGACAGATTCTTTAGAGAATAAAGATAAATTCAGTTACTGGCATGAGGTGGTCACTAAATATTATGCACCGTGTACGGGCCTAACAAACAACAAAGAAAATTTCAGTGCAACCACAACAGTACAAGATGTTGGTCTAGCGGAACTAAGCCATGTTATTTCCGATGGTATCCGCTACGATCGACGTCCATCGGATTTGCGTTCAACGCCTCGTGAAGATATTTTTCTTTCTATCATGCTAGAGGGGGAAGGTTATTTTAGTCAAAATGATCATCAGGTTAAACATCAAGCTGGCGATATATTGATCTACGATTCAGCTAAACCCTACTGCTTTAATTACAGCAACGCTTATAAATCCATGCTACTTAAGCTTCCCCGTTCATTAGTTCAGACAAAAATATCTCATATCGATCAGTTAGGAGGAACGATAATTAAATGCCAATCAGTATATGGCAAACTGATTAAATCACTTATGCAAGATACTTTAGTCATTGCATCGTCTCCTGAACTAAGTCAAAAAAATGAGTTTATCCTGCCAACGTTGGAAATGCTTACAACAGCAATGCAACGTGCAAGTGATGGGCGAGAGCAAGCAACAGACACAGGTCATAGCAAACTGTTAAGTGAAATTAAAACCTACATTCATAGACACATCACCGATGAGGAACTGAGCATAAATCGTATCGCAACTGAAAATAATGTTTCGGTAAGAACATTAAGTCGCTTGTTTGCGGAGATAGGTGAAACACCAAGAAATTGGTTGCAAATGCAACGTTTGAGCTTTGCTTACGAAGCATTAGCGACCAGAAAAGTCAGTAACGTAACGCAAGCGGCATTAACATTTGGCTACAAAGATCTGTCTCAGTTTAGTCGAACGTTTAAAAAGCAATACGGTATCTCCCCCAAAGATCTGTACCGAACAAACTAAAAGGAATAAATAGCGGGGACTATTTATTCCAACGTACATGGTCAAGCTGAATAAAACACAGCTCGGATTAATGCTAACTTCATTGTTTTATTCCCTATAAATAACTGATCATAAACTGTATTACTCGCGCTTTCCAAGTAATGGTAATTGCTCAAGCATATTTTTAAGGGATAACGAATCCCAAGGTAGATGCTCAGCAATACCAATGCCAACAACCTTGCTCTTTTCACTGGCCACATTGATAACCTTAATGACATCTTCCATCGTTAACTGTCCTTGAGCGATACCATCAAAAGTATCTGCGGCTACATTTGGGCTGTTGAATAACAGCGATCCAAAATTTGATATGCTTAAAACATCTAAATCTAGATGTATCGCTAACACCTTAATATTTTCCTCATCAATCCATTGCCTAATAGGGGTGATATTAGTGTGAATATCTTCAGGGCGACAAACACGCATATTTCTCTTTTTTAGGAAATCAGCTTCATAGTCACTTTCATTATTTACACCAGCATACATTATCTTATTGGCTGCAATCGGTCGGTTAACAAACTGAGTGAGATCGCTGTCACCCTCTCCCATCAGCGCTCGTAAAACCGAGGCATGAGAATGTTCAAACTGTTCAGATGTCATAATATCTGGGTGTGCATCCACCCATAAGATACCCAGATCATCACCATACTTTTCCTGTAAATAAGCAAAAGGTGCATATTCCGGCCTAACGTGAACACCTAATCCGGCGCATCGTGAACACCCATTCTGGTTTATCGTGAACAGTGATTCCGGCTTTATCGTGAACACTTTTACCCTAATTTCCGGAATTGGTGTTCACCATGAACCGGAATCATTTCAATGCATTGATTAATAATATCTTTCAGTGCCATATTTACCCTTTTAACGATTAAGGAAGGGTTATGGCTACAAAGAGGATCACAATGCGTAAAATCAGAGATGTTTTAAGGCTGCGTTTAGAAGCAAAACTCAGCGTTCGCCAAATCAATGCCAGCACAAAAGTCAGTGTTGGTGCCATTCAAAAATTGCTGACTAGGGCCAACGAACTAAGTCTTTCTTGGCCCTTGCCTAACGAACTAGACGATACCGAGTTAGCCAGGCTCTTTTACCCCAAAGCCGATACTCGGGCCTCTACTCGTTTTCAAATGCCAGATTGGCCAGTACTTCACCTGGAGCTCAAAGGGAAAGGAATGACCAAGCGGTTACTCTGGGAAGAATATTGTCAGCAGTATCCTAATCGTTGCTTAAGTTACTCTCAGTTCTGCGATCGTTACCTCAATTGGGCTAAGAAACAAAAGCGCTCAATGCGCCAGACGCATAAAGCTGGCGACAAGTTATTTGTTGATTACGCTGGCCAAAGAATGCCAGTGGTGTCGCCATCGACAGGTGAAATACGATTTTCTGAGATCTTTGTTGCCGTGCTTGGTGCCTCAAATTATACCTATGCCGAAGCAACTTGGAGCCAGCGCTTACCAGATTGGCTGGCTAGTCATGTGCGTACCTTTGAGTTCTTAGGTGGCACACCTGTCATGGTGGTGCCTGATAATCTCCGCAGTGCCGTTAGCCGTTCTTGTCGTTATGATCCGGAGTTAAACCCTAGTTACCAGCAACTTGCTGAGCACTATAGTGTCGCTGTCGTACCCGCTAGACCTTACAAACCTAAAGATAAAGCAAAGGCTGAAGTGGGCGTGCAAATCATTGAACGTTGGATTTTAGCCCGTCTGCGCCATCACACCTTCTTTTCACTAGCGGAGCTTAATCAATGCATCGCATCATTGCTCGTTGAGGTTAACTCAAGACCCTTTAAGCAGCTACCTGGCAACCGGAAACAATGGTTCGAGCAGCTTGATAAACCCTTGTTAAAAGCGCTGCCAACCCACCCGTATCAGTATGTTGATATCAAGACGGCGAAGGTCAACATTGATTATCATATCCAATATGAACAGCATCTATACTCGGTTCCACATCACCTCGTGGGTGAAAAAATAGAGTGTCACGCCAGCGATAAGCTGATGAAGATTTACTTTAAAACGCATCTGCTAGCCACCCACGTCAGAAAACATTATCCAGGCACAACCTCTGAGCCTGGGCACATGCCGAGAAAACACGCGAAACATCAGCAATGGAGTCCTGGTAGGTTAAAGAGCTGGGCGAAAGATGTGGGACCCGATACATTGCTTTGGGTTGCTGGCCAACTCGACAGAAAACCTCACCCAGAACTCGCTTATCGTGTGTGCCTAGGGCTGTTGAACTTAAGCAAATCCTACCCAGTCAATCGCCTCAATGCCGCTTGCGCCATCGCAAATGACCAATCGCTCGTTAAGCTGAAAAATATCAAAGCCATATTACTAAGCAATCAAGATAAGTTACCACGAGATAAACAGTGTGTTGACTCGGCACTGCCGCAGAACCATGAAAATATTCGCGGCCCTAAAAGCTTTCACTAACAAGGAGAATAACGATGATCGACCAGACTTTATCTCAACTTCGCCAGCTGAAACTTAGCGGCATGGCGATGGCGCTACAAACTCAATCAGAACAACCTGGCACCTATGAAGGCCTATCATTTAACGAGCGATTACAGTTGCTCGTCGACAGCGAACAACAGGATCGCGATAACCGCAAACAGCAACGTCTTATCCGCAGTGCAAAGTTCAAGCTCGGCGCAAACCTTAGAGACATAGACTACCAGCACCCGAGAGGCTTGCAGCAATCTCAAGTGGCTTCTCTGGCACAATGTGACTGGCTTAGTAAAGCGCAAAACCTGTTGCTCACAGGGCCCTGTGGTACAGGGAAAACCTATATCGCTTGCGCCTTCGGTCACACCGCCTGCCTAAAGGGTTTTAGTACACGATACTACCGAATCTCTCGCCTGATGCTGGAGTTAGCGCAGTCTAAAGCTGATGGGACGTATCAGAAGATCCTTAAGACGTTAGCAAAAATCGACTTGTTGATACTTGATGATTGGGGGCTAGAGCCGCTAAATACAGCTCAGCGTAATGATCTGATGGAAATAATGGACGACCGTCACGGATGCGCCTCAGTTATCATTATCAGTCAATTACCAACTGATCAATGGTATGAAATGATAGGAGATAACACGTTGGCTGACGCCATATTAGACCGAATAATGCATAACTCTCATCGGATAAAACTGCGGGGTGAATCAATGCGAAAAATACTAAACGACTTGACCCATGGTGAACACTTAAGTTAAAAAAGAGGCTGGGCAATACATTGAATGATTAGGTGTTCACGTTGAACCAGAATCGGTGTTCACCTTCGCCGGAATACGCACAAAAGGCACTAAATCAACTAAACAGTCTCCACCTAATACCACCAACTCTTCTGGCATATGTTTTTCTATTAATGCTTTAGCACTGAACAACTGAGGAATAATTTCTGAGCGCCCGACAATACCATTTTCATTTTTTAATTGTCTATTCTCATCAAATGTAATATCAACGATTTCTATAGGGCCATCCGTTGCAGGGGCAAGCCAAGCGAGCAATTGAGCACCAAAATGGTATGCATGATTATTACCGCCCTGCCATTGAGGCATAAGTAAACGAAGTGGTTTTTTATTCTTTGCTAACATAAGATTTACCTAATTAAATGAGTTATTTGTGTAGACATCAACTACTCCAAAATACATTTGAATAAACAGTTAAACTATTCGACACCGCCCTCTTTGCGATCCCTAATATACGTAACTGTTATTATAAATAGGAGTATTTATCCACTATGATGCCAACAAGAAATTGATTGCTACTTCACGCTATTATTGGCAGGAGATGACTATACATAAATACACGAGAGGAACTCTTGCTTGTATAGGACAATGATTGGTCTCTAACGGCCATTAGTAATCAAAATTTCGAGAGATGAATGCTAGATTTGTTAATATTTTTTGATTGAACGGAAAAAACCGACTCGATGGTCGGTTGATGTTGAATTCGGGTACCGATTTAGCTCGGCGCACTGAGTGTCCCATTGTTACTCTTGTTACATTGTTAATTCTAAGTAAATAGCTATTTCAGTTCTGTATTACCTGATAACACTCGTTATCCATGACCCAATAAAGTTAGAGGCCCCGATAATAATAGAAAAATGATTTTCCCCTTCAATCATTTTTATTTCCTTATTCGCTTTTATATCGCTGTTTTCTTCTGCAAATCGCGTTACCTTTAATGGATCAAAGGCTTCATCTTTATTGCCAATCCACAACCCAAACTGCTTTAACTCTAATAATTGAGTGTCAGGTGAATAAGGCGTTACTGATTTAGACATATTGATAGTGTTAAATGCGACGATTTGAGGATTTTCTTCTAATACGCTTGCGGGATAGTTAAATTTAACCGCTTTTGAATGGCCGAAAAATAGCCCTCCACTCATACTGTTTATCACAAAGTCTGAAACGTTTATTGTCGAAAATTCATAACCGCCATTTTTATCTTTATCGTGGCTGGTCTCAGAACGAAAGCCAAAATATGGCGCAAGAAATACGTATCCATCAATAGGCGCTCTTTGCTCCCAAGTGGCGTAATTAAGCGTAAGACCAGCGCCCCCTGAATGTCCACCGACAAAGATAGGTAGCTTTGGATACTGAACACGCGCATGCGTAATCATGGTATTAATATCCTGCCAAACTTGTTCATCACTAGGTGCATCACCTCGGTCACCACCTGAACTTCCATGCCCCCTTAAATCGGGCATATACACAGCTATTTCAAATTGATCTCGTACCCCTACACCAATGTGGTTATAGGACAGTCCGCTATGAGCACCTGCACCATGGTAAAAAATCAAAATTGCTTTAGCTTGCAACGGAAGGTAAGAACGAAATGCGAGGGAGATATCATCACTCGCCTGTACATACTCCAGAGTACTCAGCGCCTTTTTATCTGCATTTTTTATCTCTTTAAGTGAAAAAAACTTATCCAGTGGTTGTTCCAATTGCTTTGCCTGTGATTGTGTGACAAACAGAAAAAGCGCCATAATAATGACCAACACATAACTTAACTTCATCATAACTCCTTTAATTTTTTCTCATTGTTGCAAGCTACTTCAAGGGCAGATAAATATCTGTAATCACTTCAGTCTCTGGAACATCAGGAAAAAAACTTACCCTTTCGAAAAATATAGGGTAATCACGTAATTTTTCTCCACTTTGCGCAAGCCACTCTGCGTATAAGTAAGCGATTTTTTCACTAATAGTATCGTCAGAACCAACATGCCTAATGACCGCACAACGTCCCGCAGGTATGGTCTTTGTGATGACACCATGCTCATTATTTTTTACATCAGATTTAACTGAGACGCATATATCACAGCGGTATTTATCTGGTTCAGTCACTGCGGGATCATCATAAACAATATTAAATGTTCTACTTATCTTAGGTGATAAGTTATTTTCTTTACGCCACTCAATAAATAAGTTAATCGTGTTGCCAAGTAATTCCAGGGGACCAAGGTGTGCTAAGGTGGCGACTTTAACGTCACTAAAATCTATAATTTCAACGCGATGCGAACATTTAACCGATTTCATACGCTGAATTCTCAACGTCTTGAACTGTTCATATTTTTGATACCATGGCGTCCACTGCGGTTGTACTCTAAACTGGGATGGACTCTGACCAATAGACTGACTGAAAGCGCGAGAAAACGCTTCTGAACTTTCGTAGCCATTGGCAACAGCAATATCAATAATTCGCATGTCTTTCTTAAAAGCCAATTGGTAAGAGGCTCGCTTCATTCTCGCCTGTCTGATATAAGAAAATGCCGTTATACCAAAGAACGAAGAAAACTGCCTATGGAAATGATATTTGGATAAACAGGCAATATCACTTAACTTATCCACTGTTAAATCTTCATCCAAATTAGAATCTATATAATTTAGTAATTGATGGAAACGATCCTGATAATTCATGCTTTATAGTAGCCTTTAGATATAACCGCTCGGTAACAACAAGTTACTCATTTACAGCTTATAATACATGATGAAAGTTGCGGAGTTTAAATGTAAGCACCAAAGGCTGTGAAAAAGTATACTTACTTCCCTTTGTATGTAGTAGTCAACATCAGCAATACTCCTACACTGCCACTATCGGAGATTTGAGGTTTAGCTGTTAGCTCATTGGTATCAATACTATGTTGCATTACTTATCGTAAGTCATGTGTGTTATTTTTATCTACCCCCTACGTGCTAATCACACACCAGTTACAACTCCATACAACATAGGCACTTCCCGCATTCACTAATTACGAAATAAACTCCTTTCGGAAGAGGATTTTTAATTCCTTGAGACGCCTTTGCAGTAGTGATAAATACTAGGATCTTGTTCGATATTCTTGTCCATTATTTGGGAGTTCATTGGATCTAGTTAGCACTCAATGCGCACAGGAATAACATTTGCCAGAATACCTTAGATTTTAATTTTGGCTCATTGGTAATGAGCTTAATTTAAAAAATCGCTCTCAATGTATGTTAACGCCGCCGGTTTACCAAAATAATAACCTTGCATAAGCTCAACCCCTAACGTGGTTAAAATGTCTCGTTGCTCTTTGGTTTCAACCCCTTCAACAATAACAGTCGCGCCTTCGTTTTTAGTAAGGGATATACCATCAATAAGTGCGACATCACCATCCGCGATATAATTATCCAAAAGAGATTTATCCAACTTAATAAAGTCGGGTTTTAATAAATGAACCCTTGCTTCATTGGAAAAATCCACGCCGAAATCGTCAATTGCGATACTAATACCACGAGAGCTGAACATCTTAATGCCAGCAACTAAACCCGAGACATGCTTGCCCTCAAACTCTGTTATTTCAAAAACAATATTCTCAAGTGCTAGCCCCTCTTTGTCTATTCGACTGATTGCATCACAGACTGAGACAGGGTGATTGTAAGTCGCAGAAAACATAACAGGCGAGATATTAATAAAAAGTTTTAAAGCTCTATGTGGGGATTGGGCAAAATTACGCACGTGAATACCAAAGCAAACGGTGCCAAAATTTGTCATCTCAATATCAGAGGTCAGAGATTGAAAGAAGCAATAAGGATTTATACTTTTTCCTGTGGTTAGATCCTTAATTCTGACTAAAGCCTCAAACCCCAAACAATCACCAGAAGGAGAAGATATTATCGGCTGAAAGACACTTTCAAAATAGAAGCCATTATACCTCGCAATATATAAGCCACTCACCCGTTCAATAGCATTTTCAACGTTATATTTTGTTATTAAACCGTCCATTAAACATTAACCACCAGCCATAAAAGCCCAGTATAGTTCGATCTTATTTATAAATCTATTGCTACTGTAATTCCATTTGGATAGTTGTGGTAGACGAATAAAAGAGAGATCGAGCTTCATGTAAAAACTATCAGGAATTAGTTAATGGCCCCCCCGATAGCCAATTACGAAATAATAATTTAGTAAGTGGTGCACTTAGAACATGAATTCTGGGTATTTACTTGGTGTTTTAACCGACGCCTTTATGCCAACACTGTCCGTGGTCGTTTGCACATTGTCGCAACGCGTATTCGCTGCCAGCAAAGTGACCATATTGCCGCCTAAAGTTCTTAATCACTTCTATCCAATCGTCGGGACTAATCCCTAGCCTATCAATCAGTTTTGGGGTGGTATCGTCAATCGAACCACGTTTGTTGGGGTGTATCGCTCGCCCACTCCAATCGGCAAGCTCTAAATAGTCGTACAGTGTAAACGCGAT
Source organism: Gammaproteobacteria bacterium (assembly GCA_013214945.1). Taxonomy (NCBI): domain Bacteria; kingdom Pseudomonadati; phylum Pseudomonadota; class Gammaproteobacteria; species Gammaproteobacteria bacterium. The sequence goes on along the minus strand of JABSRT010000024.1, from coordinate 8 downwards.
AGCATTGT